>JAVWGW010000167.1:0-3042 GCA_036640375.1 Raoultibacter sp.
GTTGAATCAACCTACGGCACGAGGGGAAATTTTAGCGCCGCAGCAGGCGTTTACCAGCCTGGTTGCGTGTTCGCTCGATCAATACAAAGATACAAAGGCCGTCAAAAAAACCTTGTCGATTCCCGCATGGCTTAACGATCGGTCGATGGCTCTCGGCATAAATTTTTCCCAAACGCTCCAAGATGCCCTCGTGGCAAAAATCCAAACAGGAAAACTTGGTAGGTAGCGTCATGATCTCGCGCACAGGAAGATTCTACTTTCCAATAGTGAAAAACATTCCCTATTGGAAAGCAGAAAGAAATTATTGCTGAAACTGGGGGCAAGCTGCGGTAAAAATGTTGGGGAGTGCGGGTTTCGGGTGTTTTCCTGGGCGTGGGGGAGCTTAGCTCGGGTACACTGTTGGAATCAATCCGCGTGCCGCAAAAGCATGCGTATCGTGGTGGGTTCGTGTTGGTGTACGCGCGTAAGGAGAGTTCTAACATGGCGAAGGTTTCCGAGAGCTATGGAACGATGGTTTTCAACGATTTTACGATGCAGGAGCGCTTGCCTTCCGCAACCTATAAATCGCTTGCCCAAACCATTAAAGAGGGCAAAGAGCTTGATTTAGAAGTGGCCAATGTGGTCGCGCACGCCATGAAGGAATGGGCCATAGAACGGGGCGCCACCCATTACACGCACTGGTTTCAGCCGCTGACGGGCATCACTTCCGAAAAGCACGACAGCTTTCTTGACCCTACGGGCGACGGGCGCGCGATCATGGCGTTTTCCGGCAAGGAGCTTATTCAGGGCGAACCCGACGCGTCCAGTTTTCCTTCGGGCGGCCTGCGCGCCACGTTTGAAGCGCGCGGCTACACCGCATGGGATCCCACCAGCCACGCCTTCATCAAAGATGAAGTGCTCTGTATCCCCACGGCCTTTTGTTCTTACACGGGCGAAGCGCTCGACAAGAAAACTCCGCTGCTGCGTTCGCTGGCGGCCATCGATGAACAGGCAAATCGTGTGCTTGCCCTGTTTGGCGAAGAGCATCATCGCGTGGTGGCCACGGTAGGATCCGAACAGGAATATTTCCTTATTTCTGAAAAGGATTACGAAAAGCGCCAGGATCTTATTTTAACGGGACGCACGCTGTTTGGGTCGTCGCCGTGCAAGGGCCAGGAACTTGAAGAACATTATTTTGGCGCCATTCGCCCCACCGTGAATGAGTTTATGAAGGAACTTGATACGGAATTGTGGGCGCTGGGCATTGCGGCCAAGACGAAGCATAACGAAGTGGCACCGGCGCAGCACGAGCTGGCGCCCGTGTTCACCAACTGCAATCGCGCCATCGATGAAAACCTGATCACGATGGAAAAGATGCGTCTTTTGGCCTCGCACTACGGGCTGGTTTGCCTGCAGCACGAAAAGCCGTTTGAGGGCATCAACGGTTCGGGCAAACACGATAACTGGTCGCTTTCCTTTGGGAAAACCAACCTGCTTGACCCCGGCGATACCCCGATGGACAACCTGCGTTTCCTGGTGTTTTTGACCGGCGTTATTCAGGCGGTTGACGATTATCAGGAACTGTTGCGCATGAGCGTCGCTTCTGCGGGCAACGATCATCGCTTGGGTGCGCACGAGGCACCCCCTGCCATCATTTCTATCTTTTTGGGCGATGAACTGGGCGAAATCGTTGAAGCTTTGATTACCGACCACGAATATACCAGCGCCGAAAAGGTTGCTATGGATCTGGGCGTTGCCGTGTTGCCGAACTTCTTGAAAGACAACACCGACCGCAACCGCACCAGCCCCTTTGCCTTTACCGGCAACAAGTTCGAGTTCCGCATGCCCGGGTCTTCCGTGAATCTTTCCGATGCAAATATGGTTTTGAACACGGCTATGGCCAAAAGCTTGAAGGAATTTGCCGATGCCATGGAAGGCTTGTCGGGCGATGCGTTTGAGGCGGCTGCGCTAGGTTACATCAAAGATACTCTGACCGCGCACCAGCGCATCATTTTCAACGGCAACGGCTATGGCGATGCCTGGCCAATCGAAGCCGAGCGGCGCGGGCTGGCCAATTATGGCAGCACCGCCGAAGCGCTGCCGTGCTTTATCGACCAGAAAAGCTTCGACCTTTTTGCGGAATTTGGCGTGCTCACCGAACCCGAAGTGCGCAGCCGCTACGAAGTGAAGTTGGAAAAATACACGAAGCTGCTCAATATTGAAGCGCGCGTGATGAAGCGCATGGCGCGGCGCACCTATCTGCCGGCCATCAACGATTATGCGGCCAATGTGGCCAGCAACATTACGGCCATCAGGGCTGCGTGCCCGTCGGCCGACCTTGATGCGCAAGAAGCATTGCTGGGCAAGTTGCTTTCTTCCCTCAAAGTTGCTGCCGCCCAGGTCGAATTGCTCAACGACGCAAACCACAAGGCGGAAGCGTTGGCCGATGAACAGGAAAAAGCGACGTGCTACGCCCAGGAAGTGCTGCCCATAATGGATGATTTGCGCGCCGCCATCGACGCGCTGGAAATTATCACCGAACGTGATTATTGGCCGGTACCCACCTATAACGACATGCTGTTTTACTGCTAGGAAACCCTTGCGCGCCGTGGAATTCGCCTGGTAAGATTAAGGGCAGTTTCAACGGCGAAGCTGCCAGTGCAAGAGCCGCACAGAGAGGGCTTTGCACTGGCCTTGACCAGCAAAAATATAAAAATAAGGGGCAAAATTATCGAGGGGTATATCTATAAAAATAAGGGGAAAAATGCTATACTATTTGAAGGAATTAGCAACGTATCTGGTGCCTACAAAAGCTTGAAACCAGGGTCTGTTTTCGGTCAGCGAAAAACTTCATCACAGGCGTTTCAAGGCAGGTTTTTGGCACACACAACACCTTCAAGAACGGCGGTAAAAAATGAGCAACCCCTACAAGCTCGACACCTTCCCCGATGACAAAACGCTCGAACGTGAAGCGCGCAGATGTTCCATGCTTGCGTATTGCCCTGATCGCACCTTTTCCTTTTGCCTGAAAAAGTGGGTAAACGTGAATCACGAATTGATGTT
>JAVWGW010000168.1:0-3041 GCA_036640375.1 Raoultibacter sp.
TCACGACCCGCGCGACCCGCTTCCTGATAGTAAGATTCGATGCTGCCCGGCATGTTGTGGTGGACAACGTAGCGCACATTCGACTTATCAATACCCATGCCGAATGCATTGGTGGCCACCATGACGGCGGCATCGTCGTCGATAAAGCGGCGCTGGCTTTCGGTGCGTTCGGGCGATTTCATGCCGGCATGATAGCGGGCGGCGCGCACCCCTGCGGCGGTCAACTGTTCGCACAGCGCATCGACATCCTTGCGCGTCGAGCAATAGATAATGCCCGAATCAGCTGCGTGATCGGCCACATAGCCTTGCAGCCATGCCCGCTTTTCCTTCGGCGTCTTGCGCTGCACACCAAAAAACAGGTTGGGGCGATCAAAGCCCGTTACCACTTCGGCAGGCGTGCGCAAGGCAAGCAACTTCGTGATGTCGCGGCGCACCCTTTCGGTCGCCGTTGCGGTAAACGCCGCCACAACGGGGCGCGTTGGCAAGGCGTCGATAAAAGCGGCGATGCCCAGATACGAAGGCCTGAAATCTTGCCCCCACTGCGATACGCAATGCGCTTCATCAACGGCGACCAGCGGGATGGAAATCTTGCGCGTGAAATCGAGAAACGCGGGATCACTTAAGCGTTCGGGTGCCACATACATAATCTTGTAGGTGCCTTCAAGCGCGCGAGCCAACACCGTGCGCTGCTGACCCGGCGTCAACGACGAATTGAGGAAGGCGCCGCGCACACCCGCATCGACCAGCGCACGCACCTGATCGCCCATCAGCGAAACCAGGGGCGACACAACAAGGGTAAGCCCCTCCATCACGATGCCCGGCACCTGATAGCAGATGGATTTTCCCGCACCGGTGGGCATGACGCCCAAGGCATCGCGCCCCGACAAAATGGCTTCGACCAAGGTCTGCTGCCCCGGCCGAAACCCTTCGTAACCAAAATAATCAACAAGCGCGCCATGCGCCTTTGCAACATTGCTCACAGAAACCTTCATTCTTCGCGCTTAGCACGCACTGCCCTTCAAGCCGACAATACCACTCACGCGTAGCGCCGTACTTTTCTTAGCACCCATGGTATCGCCGAGCGCGTTGCCCAGGGGCTTCCGACGCTATTCCACCGAAAACCCATCATCGGGCGCCTCAAGCGGAGCCATATCGAGCCGCAGTGCTTGCTCGACGATTTTCATGAGAGATTCATCGCTGATTGCAGGATTTATTTTCACGACCCCGACCAGCCCGAATATAACCACGCAGAACATTTCATACACCAGGTCGATTTCGATATGATGATAGGCGGCGTATTCGGTCACCACCCCTTCGTTGATGCAATCCACCGTTTCGCGCACGGCGCGCACATCGAAGGCATCCCGCACACCAAGCTCTTCCAACACGCCGATCATGGGGCGCGGCCCGCACGAATCGTAGAGTGCATGGCGAAACGTGGCGATGCAGGCACGCAGCGAGCCCCGCGTATCGCCGAAGGTACGCGTTTCATTCCACACGACAACGCTTTCAACCAAATCTTCAACGTAGTCGTCTAACACCGCGTCGATGATCGCCTGTTTGTTTTGGAAGTAGTAATACACCAGTTCGCGGGTTAGCCCCGTCGCTTCAGCCATCGCCTTGATGGTCGTTTTCGCAACTCCGTGCGCTTCGAAAAGCTCGCGTGCCGCAAGCATGATGTCGCCTGCGTGGCCGCCCAAGCGCTCGCGTTCGGAAAGCGACCGCCCACATTCCCAGCGAATGGGCTCATACCTGGTCTGACGATTGCCAAGGCGCATCCTGTTTTCCTTTTCACCCAAACCAACGGTGGCCGCCCCTTTGCCCGGCGCGCCGATTACCTTATTATACGGCAGTGAAAAACAGGTCATGCCTGCGACCTTCCCTTCAAGAAATACGGCGGGATCCCGCGCAGCTGCTGCCACGCGGGACCCCTCTTTCATCATGCTTGCAGATAGAGCGGCTTAGATGTTGTCTTCCAATACCTTCTGATACGTTTTCGTGTCGGCGTAGAGTTCCTGAGTAATCGGATTGAGCTTGTTTTTGCGAATCTTATTGAACTGGTAGATGAATACCGCCAGATTGCCCGCAAGAGCGATAAGACTTACCACGAAAAATGCGGTGGGATTGTGCGTCGTCGGAATCGGAGCCAGGCGGTCGGCGAAGCTTGGCACCGTCATGACGAACATAATCCACAGCGCCAGCGTTTGCGCACGATGCTGCAACCAGGCACCCTTTTTGATGAAGAAGGTCGGAATGGTGCAGGCAAGCAGCAGCGCCAAGCCGCAGTAAGCCGAATGATCGGAAATGCAGTTGTAGGTGTAGGCGAAATTCCACAGATCATAGGCGATGATCCAGGCCCAAATCATGTCAGGCCAAATCATATCCTTTGTCTTATCCTTGGAAATAATGATGCCGAACCAGCCGCAAATTGTCACAATGTTTAAGATGCCCGCGATGCCGTTCATGATGTTCCACGGCCCGGAAATCGTCCACAGGTTTTCGACGATGCCGCCATTCCACAAGCCGAAGCTGAAGACCTGGAAATCGCGGAACACCGCTTCGGCGATATTGACGGCCAAAATCAAGGGAGGAAAGCACAGCGCCCATTTTTTCTGCGCAAGACCGGGAACGAAGCGCAGGGCCATAAAGCCCAAGCAGCCCGCCAGAGCGGAATACGTTTTCACCCAGTTAAACCAGGTGCCCGTACCGTATTCGTTTCCCGGCGCAGCCGTTGTCGGCCAAATGAAAATGGTGAGCAAAATCGGTGCGACCGCAAACAGTGCAATACCCGCCCATTTCGATGTGCGCCCCAGTTCGTTGAAAGCCATCAACGCAAAAAGGATGAACAGCCAAATAGCCCAGTACGACATATCTGCCGCTTGATAAAGAATACCCATACAACACGCCCCCTTTGTTCGTGATACGTGCGAGCCCTTGCCGCACGACGATGTGAGGCCTAGTATAAAGGCGTTTTCAGAAGAAATCTTTACGTATTAGGTGGATATGTAAAACAAGATTCCGCAGGGAAAACTTCAATCACA
>JAVWGW010000169.1:0-3030 GCA_036640375.1 Raoultibacter sp.
ACGGCGTGCAGAAGCACGCGCTGGATCAAAAAATATTCGGCGTATTTGAACATCGCCTGGTCAAGCCTTCCTCACCTTTGGTGCGCGGCTTTGACGACACCTTCATGGCGCCGCATTCGCGCAACACCGAAGTGCACGCCGCAGATATAGAAGCCAACCCCGAGCTGGAACTGATTGCCACATCCGCCGAAGCCGGCGTCTACATTGCCAAAAGCACCGATAGCCGAAACTTCTTCGTGTTCGGCCACCCGGAATACGACACCGACACCCTGGCCAGGGAATATGCGCGCGATGCCGAAAAAGGCATGAACCCCGCCCTGCCGCTGCACTATTACCCCAACGATGATCCCACGCAAGAACCGCTGTGCACCTGGCGCGCCCAAGCGCAGCTTATCTACACCAACTGGCTCAACTACTACGTCTACCAAACCACCCCCTACGACCTGGAACACTTGAGCGCGGAATAAATCTGGCAAGCGAAACCGGTGGCGCGGGGGCAAGCCTTGCCCCCGCCCGCCAACTGACCGCCTGTGGGAGTTAGGGACAAAGGCATCCCAGTGGCACCACGTAGACACCATCTTTGCGGCGATAGGCCATTTGCCCACCGGTTAAGATCATTTTGAATACGGGAGGAAGAACAATGCTTGTGTCGATTCGATTTTCTAAATCAAACAGGTGAGCACAGCCCTCTTCAATATTCTTTGCGCCACCAAGCTTAACTTCCACCGCCCCCCAGCGTCCATCCCTTAACTGCACTATAGCGTCCGCCTCAAGGCCGGTTCTGTCCCTGAAATGCAGCACTTCCCCACCAAGAAAATCCGCATACGTCCGCAAATCTCTGACGCAGAGAGATTCAAACAGAAAGCCCATGGTTTCAAGATCGTCAAGCAGGCGAGAAGGAGAGGCGCCAAGCGCGGCAACCGCAATAGAAGGATCAGTAAAATGCCAGGTAGGGGCTGCTCTTAGCGCTGTTTTTGATCGCATCTTCGGACTCCAGGCCTTCAAATCTTCCACGACAAAAAGACGGCGAAGAGCATTAAGATAGGATGCCTGGGTGTTTTCCGTAACAGACGAACCATCTGATTGCATGTCTTCCCTTATGGTTTTAAGAGTGGTTTGCTGCGCGCTGCTTCTGGCAAGAGAGCGCAATAAGGCACGTGCATGATCGGGGTTTCGCTTTACATCATCAATGCGCGATATATCGCTTTCAACAATCGCTTCAACGTAGTCATACGCCAGACCAAGTGCCGCCTCGTCATTTTGCAAAACCGCCTGAGGCCACCCCCCACGCGCTATAAGAAACGCAATATCGTCTATGCTAAGGTTTGATGTGCCGTCAATATCTTTCGCGCCTGCAAAGAGGCGCGAAAGAGACACTTCACCTGCTGATTCTCCAGATTCAAAAAGTGTCATAGGCCGCATAGTGATGCGCCCAATGCGCCCTGTTCCCGTGTGCATAACGCCATCATCTTTGGGCACCGATGACCCGGTAAGGATGAATTGACCATAAGCGGAGCGCTTGTTAACTTCAAACACCACGGCATCCCAAAGAACCGGCGCCACCTGCCATTCATCAATAAGGCGCGGAGTTTCTCCTTGCAGAAGACGCGAGGGCTGTATTTGTGCCACATCAAGATAAGCATTAGCCTTATCGGGATCCTGCATAAATAGAGTACTCCCAGCGCGCTGCGATGCCGTTCTTGTTTTCCCGCACCATTTTGCACCACGGATCAGAACCGCCCCAATGCGATCCAGAGAAGCGTTCAGAAGATTGTCCGCGATGCGGGGTAGGTAGCTCGTATCCACAAATCACTCCAAATCAATCGGGAAACATAGCTCCGATTCTACCTCATTTTACCCCATTGAGGAAATTTGCACGGAATCATTGCGGAAATTTGCACGAAATTGTTGAGGATATTTGCACGGAAACGGGCGGGCAAGCTCCGCCTGCCAAGCTGCACGAAGAGTGCTGGCCACCGATTTGCGCGACCATCACTAGGTACCATCGGTGGTTGCGCGCGTATTTGGGTGTTACAACAGTTTCGTTAAATCGCGGGCGCCATAAAGGAATCTGCGCACTTCCATTACGTCGCCATCCACCACGTAAAAAACCATATAGTTACCCACAGGAAACCAGAAGTAGGGCAGCGATCGAGTTTTTCCTGAGGGATACACCGCAGCGCTCAAGGGGTGCGCCACCTGTTGCTTTATTCCCCGTTCAACATCGTCAAGTAAGCGCTCTGCTGCCAAGGGGGCTTTCAAAATGTCTCGAACGTAGAGCACCGATTGTTCAAGGTCGCTCCAAAAAAGGGGCAGATAGGCAAGGCGATAGGGCGCGCTCATTCAGCCAAAGCTTTCCGTATTGAGGAAAACACTTCGTCGTGGGTATAGCGAAATGTGGTAGAAGCGGCCTGGCGATCGGCGGCGTCCAATTGCGATTCAATGTTGCCGCTTAAATACCCATATTGTTCCAGATTCATAACCACCATCGAGCCGTAGCCATTTTTTGTCAAAAAAACGGGGCCGCCTTCACTGACAGCACGCTCAACCTCCACATAGTGGTTCCTTAAATCAGACACCGGCCGTATCTGCAACATACCTGTCTCCGCCCTGCTATTTATATCCTAATTTTATCAATATTTTAACTTTTGACACCTGCCCCGTCAAGCTGGCCGCAGCCCTTGTGGGCGGGGGCCGGTGGCGTCGGCGGCTCGGATGGTGCCAAGATTTTCTCGTGAGTGGAAAACCTGGGACTAGAAGCTTGTTCCCTCGATTGCGTCGTGTGCGTGCTTGCGTTGGCGGATTACTGCGAAGCCGCCTACCAGCCATACGGCTAGCAGTAACAAGGCTAGCGGGATGTGGCTGTGTTGCGTGTCGAACCCTTGGGCACCCAAGGCGGGGTTTTCCAGCTGGCCTTGCGGGGCAGCGTTGTCCGCGGCGGCCTGGGCGGGGGCGGCTTCCGTTTTGGTTGCGGCGGCGGCCGGGGTTGCCGGGGTTTCTGGGGCGGCCAGGGCAGCAGCTTGCGGTGCG
>JAVWGW010000170.1:0-3017 GCA_036640375.1 Raoultibacter sp.
ACTGCCGCCGCCGTGCGTGCCGCCTTTTCCCATTCGGGGGGCAACCTGGGCACATCGGGTTCGGTTGCTTTCCAGTTTGAACGCAAGGGTCAGATCATGCTAGAAAAAGAAGTCTGCCCCGATGAAGATGAATTCATGATGGCCGTAGCCGAAGCGGGCGGCGCCGATTACGAAGATGCCTTAGATGAATGGATCGTCTACACGGCTCCCACTGATTTGATGGCCGTCAAGCGCGCACTTGACGCTGCGGGCATTGCGACAAAAGGTGCCGAAATGATCATGGTGCCCACCACGCTTGCGCAGGTGTCGGTTTCTGATGCCAAAAAGGTTATGCGCCTTGTGGACAAGCTGGATGAATTAGAAGATTTGCAAAATGTATATCATGCCATGGAGCTTACGGAAGAAATAGTTGCAGCTCTTGATGAATAGCACTTTCAACAGGTCATAAGGGGCGCATAAGGAGGCGAAGGGGTGGACAAGAAAAGATCCAGCAGGATTCTTCTTGTTGCATTTTGCATAATTATTGCCTTTGCCCTTGCTGGCTTGTGGGTGTATTACGTCATGCTGGAAAAAGATCTTGAAGCCCAGGCTTACACCGCTGTCGAACAAATAAAGGATCAACAAAGTTTCGCCTTCAAGCAGGGGGTCGATGCTTCCCTGCGCGGCGCGTACCCCGCCAATCTTGACGCGCTGTTGCTGCCTTCCTATGGCGGCAAAGGGTATGCTTTGGTTGTGGATGGGCAGGGCAGTGTTGTGGCAAAAACCGACAACGTGCACAAGGTGGCGTCAGGTGACAACCTTCTGGAAAACTGGGCAACCAACAAAGTAAGTTTTTCTTCCCAGCATGATGGTGCCTCGGTTGTGAGCGATGTGCAGCAAGGGGTGGCGGGGCAAAGCATTCTTACTTCCGATGGCGTTGATTACATCACGCACTATGGGCCGGTGGGCGTCAACGATTGGAGCGTTTTTATCGTTGTCGAAAAGGATACCGTCTTACAAAGCGCCGGCGGTATCACGAACAGGGCTGGCCTGCTTTTAACGCTGGTTGTGGTGGGCTTTGCGCTGGTGAGCATGTATCTTTTACGCCTGCAAACGAAATCGGATGTGCGCGATAAAGAACACATCACCGAACTTGAACGCATTGCCTATGTGGATGAATTAACGGGAGAGCGCAATTACGCCAAGTTCAAAATTGATGCACGGGAAATGCTGAACAATAATCCCGATCAAGCTTTCACTATTGTCAAAATTGACATCGAAAATTTCAAGATTATCAATCAGGTGTACGGCCACGAAAAAGGCAATTTTGTCCTGCAGTCCTTCGCGTATGCCCTGCATGAAGTGCTTACGCCCTGGGAGGGGATTTTTGCCCGGGTGGCCAATGACGATTTTGTTATGCTGCACCCTTCTCACGGCATGGAAAAAGAAATTGCCCAGCACAGACTGGCACTCAAAATTTTCTTTGACCAGCTAGGCAGTGATTTCAATTACGTCGTCAAGTTCAAGGCGGGTCAGTATGACATTTCTGCACCGCGCGAAACCGTGGCTGATATAAACGAGTATTATGAGCTTGCAAACTTTGCGCATCGCGAAGCCAAGCGCGACCCGCTTACCGAAGTTGTGTTCTATCACGAAAATATGTCGAAGGCAGCTTTGGCAAAAAAGGATATCGAAAACAGGATGCAGCAGGCGCTAGAATCGGGCGAATTTGTTGTGCACCTGCAGCCGAAGTATGTGCTTGAGGGCGAAACGATCGGCGGCGCTGAGGCGCTGGTACGTTGGCGGGTTTCTGAAACCGAGCTTTTGCCCCCGGCTGAATTTATCGGGCTTTTTGAAGAAAACGGCTTCATTATAAGCTTGGATAAATATGTTTTGGGCTGCGCCTGCAAAACTATTAAAGGGTGGCTTGATCAGGGGATAGCCCCTGTTCCTGTGTCGGTTAATTTCTCGCGCCTTCACCTGGATAATACCAAGTTTGTTGATGAATTGTGCGGGCTTGTCGATAGCTATGGTCTAGCGCACAGCCTTATTGAAATTGAAATAACTGAAAGCGCTATTTTTGAACATCTTGAAGCGTTCAAAACGGTGCTAGTGCAGCTGCATAAGGCGGGCTTCACACTTTCTATGGATGATTTTGGCAGCGGTTATTCATCGCTTGGCCTGCTTAAAGATTTGCCGGTGGATGTTATTAAAATCGATCGTAGCTTCTTTGTGGCCCAACAAAACGATGCGCGCACGAAGACGGTTATTGCCATGGTGCTGCACATGGCCGAAGCTCTGTCCATTCAGACGGTGGCCGAAGGTGTGGAAGAACAAGAGCAGGTTGAGCTTCTGCGCGAATTTGGCTGCGACCAGGTGCAAGGATTTTTTTACGCCCGCCCGATGCCCGTACAAGAATTTACCTGCCTACTTGTGCAGGAACGCGGGAAGTAGGCGGGTGCCGCCCACAGCCACGTTCCTTGTGGTATCATGACGAACAAGTGTTTGTGATAACGAAGGAATGATGTGGCGCGAAAAGACAGAATAATCCTCGGCATCGATCCGGGCTTGGCCAATACCGGCTGGGGCATTGTGCACCAGCAAGGAAGTGCGCTTTCCTGTGTGGCTTACGGCTGCATTTCCAGCGCGGCGCAAACCGATTTGTCCCTGCGTCTGTGTAAGGTGTATGACCAGGTGGAAGCTGTAATCGATCGTTTTAAGCCCACCTGTGTGGGTATTGAAACCATCTGGTTTGGATCCAACATTAGCGCAGCCTTTGCTACGGGGCAGGCGCGCGGGGCGGCCTTGGTGGCCTGTGCCCAGCACGGGCTTGTCGTGGGCGAATTTACGCCACGGCAAATAAAGCTGGCAGTGGTGGGCACGGGCACCGCCGAAAAGGAACAGGTGCAATATATGGTGGGCAAGCTGCTCGCGCTCGCCACGGTGCCGCACCCCGACCACGCGGCGGATGCCTTGGCGGCCGCCATCTGTTTTACCACCCACGAAGGCCTCGTTTCGGCCGCTCAAAGATAGGTTGT
>JAVWGW010000171.1:0-3000 GCA_036640375.1 Raoultibacter sp.
AGATAAGCTTCGTCACCCTCGGGTGCGCGAAAAATGAAGTAGACACAGCCCATATGAAGAAGCAGCTTGCTGCCGCAGGTTTTTTGTTTGCGGAAGATCCCGGCAGCGCCGATGCGGTCGTAGTCAACACCTGTTCGTTTATTCAGGCGGCCACCGAAGAAAGCCTTGAAGCCATCTTCGACATTGCCGGTAGGGAAAATTTTGCCCAGGGTCGGGCAAAACTTGTCGTTGCCGGGTGTATGCCCGCGCGTTACGGCGATGAACTGGTTGATGAACTGCCCGAAGCGGCCTGTTTTGTGCCCTGCAGCAAAGAAGACGATATCGTTGCTGTTCTGGCGGGGCTTTTCCCCGATTTTGTAGTGGGCGCCAAAGATTTAGCTGATCAAACACCGCAAGAGGGAAGTGTCGCACCCAGCGAAGGTGCAGATGCAGGTGTGGTTGCGGACACAGTTGCAGCCGCTGCCGAAACACCCCTAAGCGCTTACGTGAAAATTTCGGATGGCTGCGACCGTTTTTGCAGCTATTGCACCATTCCCTACATTCGCGGGCGCTATCACAGCTATCCGCAGGCCGCCATTGTGGCTGAAGTGGAAGAACAAAGGGCTGCCGGCGTGCGTGAAATCGTGCTGATTGCCCAGGATACCGGCAGGTGGGGCACCGATTTTGAGCAGCCTTCAACGCTGGCAGATCTTATGGAACACCTTGCCACAGCGTACCCAGAAACCTGGTTTCGTGTCATGTATTTGCAGCCGGAAGGCATCAGCGACCAGCTGCTGGCGTGCGTGGCGCGCTACGATAACATTTGCTCGTATTTCGACATACCCTTGCAGCACGTTGATGCCAGCATTTTGCGTGCCATGAACCGCACCGGATCGCGCAAGGAATTTGAAGCGCTGCTGGCGCACATTCGCGCCTGCGTACCCGATGTTACCCTGCGCACCACGCTGATTGCCGGTTTCCCTGGTGAATCCGAAGCAGCCTTTGAAGAACTCTGCGATTTTATCCAGGATGCCGATTTCGATTACGTGGGCGTGTTTCCCTATTCCTGCGAAGAAGGCACGCGTGCGGCCACTTTGCCGGGTCAAATTGATGAAGAAACGAAACTTGAGCGCGCACAGGCGCTGCGCGATAGCGCCGATAGCGTTTCGGTGGCCCGCATAGCTGCGCGCATCGGCACCCAGCTCGATGTGCTGGTATTGGGCCTTGAGGAAGACGGCCAATGGTATGGTCGCGCACGCTGCCAAGCGCCCGATGTTGATGGCGTAACCTATATAGCGCAGGGGAATGCGGGGGAAATTAAGCGTGTGACCATCGTTGATACGCTGCTCTATGAAATGGAAGGCGAATGATCGGTGACTGAAACAAAACCGTCTGCTGAAAAGTTGTGGACCCCCGCCAACATTGTTACTCTGGCGCGCATTTGCGGCGTTCCTCTGTTTGTTATTGCCCTTTTAAGCCCTTGGCCCACCTGGTTTCCTCAATGGCCCGATGCAGAAATGTGGAAGCCTTGGGTGGCCGCTTTCGTTTTCATCATTTTGGCGGGCACCGACGGCTTGGATGGCTACCTTGCACGCAGCCGCAATGAAGTGACAAACTTCGGTAAATTTATCGACCCCTTGGCCGATAAAATACTGACCACCGCGGCACTGCTGGCTTTAATCGAACTCAATGTGCTGCCTTCTTGGCCGGTGCTGATTATCTTGTGTCGTGAATTTATCGTTGCGGGCATTCGCATGGTGGCGGCCAATCAGGGCGTTGTTATCGCTGCCAGCTGGTATGGCAAAGCCAAAACGGTTACGCAGATTATCGCCATTGTGCTGTTCCTTATTAAGGATAGCCACATGGTCAGCGATTTTTCTGCCGTGTTATCCGATCACCTTTATCTTGTTTCGTGGCTGGTCATGCTGGTTGCTTTGGTTTTGACGGTCGTATCGATGCTTGATTATTTTTCCAAAGCGCGCGAACTCCTCAGTTTTTCTGCGGCAAAAAATGCGGGCGACGCACAAACCGCGACCGAAGCGGCATCCTCGCTTGCTTCCGACGCCGCGCCCCTTGACGCGGCAACTGCGGCCTTAATTACGCCTGCCGCGCTAGAGGCGCTTGCAAGCAGCGTGCTTGCTGCTGCGCGGGCGCGTTCGGTGCACATTGCCACGGCTGAAAGCTTGACGGGTGGCCTGATAGCGGCCACCCTCACGGCGGTTCCTGGATCATCTGATGTGGTGGCCGGCGGCATCGTCAGCTACACCGACGCCGTGAAGCAGGTGCGCTTGGGCGTGACACCGCAGGTGCTTGGCGCCCAAGGGGCGGTCAGCGAACAGGTGGCCACGCAGATGGCGCTGGGTGCCAAAAAAGCGCTGGGTGCCGATGTGGCCGTGGCCGTAACGGGCATTGCCGGTCCGGGTGGCGCCGAAGAAGGCAAGCCGGTGGGTACGGTGTGGTTTGGCCTTGCCGATGCGAACATTCGCTATGCCACCACGCGCTGTTTTGCGGGCGATCGGCAGCAAGTGCGGGCTCAAACGGTGCGCTTTGCCCTTGAGCTGCTCGCGCGCACGCTCAGCGACACCCCCGATAAATAGCTATGTTACATAAGCCTTGTGCTGCCTGGCACCGTCGGTGTAAGGTCTGCGTAAGGTTTCGTAAGCTTTTGTGGTGATCCGTGTAAGGTTTTAGGGGGATCCTTGCAAGCTTGTTAGTCTAAACTATTCCTATAACATTTTTCGTGGAGCGCTTGACGAACAAACATTTGTTCGTATAATGAAAGCACAACACAAAATGCCTTGGTGTTCACACCGTCACGAAGTTTCATTCGTTGCATAAAAGGAGATCGCATGGATCAAGATAAGGTGAAGTCACTTAAGCTCACTACCGATCAAATCGAAACGAAGTTTGGTCAAGGCTCTATCATGAAGCTGGGCGATAACGGCAAGAATCTTGAAATTGGCATTATCCCCACAGGCGCTCTTCCTCTCGATGCAGCCTTGGGTATAGGCGGGGTTCCCC
>JAVWGW010000172.1:0-2976 GCA_036640375.1 Raoultibacter sp.
CGTCATACGCAACAACAAGGCACCAGGTGGTTCTGCCATTATGGCAATGACCAACCTTGATATGCGCGGCGGGGAAGTGCGGCATAATTACACGACCCAAGAGATGTCTTCAGGAGCAATCCTCCTGGGCGCAAAAGCGAGTTTCAACTTTATCGGGGGTTCTGTGTGTAACAACGCTGCTGCTTCCCCGACGTTTCCCGCAGGAATTTCCTGGTGGGGTGGGTCCCCTGATAGCACAGTGTCGCTGGGCCCTGATTTTAGCTGCTTTGGCAATAAGGCGGGCTCCTCTTTGCAGGGCGAAACCATCACCGGTGGTACCGAACGCAACTTTTCAGCGGGGTCTGATACCTTTTTATTCACGCCAAGCGGCGTGTTGCCTACTTCGGGATCCCTTCCTGAAACGCAGGGGGCGGTGGGTGTGTTCACTTATAACAAAACCGCTGTTGCGGGCCAAAGGATTTCAAAATCGGTTGTGAGTGATACCCTCTACAATCACTATATGGCGCGCTATGTGGGTCGCGGCAAGACGATTACCTGTGACACAAACCCCGAATTTATTGCCCGACCAGTCTACGAAAAGGGTAGTTCTGGCGCCTGGTATCTGGAGTGGGCGAAACGTGCTTCCGTGCGCGTAAAAACGCAGGCGGAAGGCCCCTTCTTCTTCGAAACGCTGGCAGAAGGCATCACCAAGGCCAATACGCTTGGGGCAGATGTTGCGGTTGAATGCCTTGTTCCTGAACTGTTTACCACGCTTGCGCGCTACGACATTGTTAACGCTGCGGGCAAAACAACGACCATTACCACAAGCACGGAAATGCTTGCAGCGGGCAAGCGCGCAAAGATTACGCAAAAGCTCGCGCGCGGCAGCGGTGCCACTTCTGGGTTGTTTGCCGCCACAACGCCGCTGGTGTTTTCCGGCATCGATTTTGATGGCCAAGGCGCAAGCCTGCAGGGCGGCAACGTTTTTTACGCCACGGGGGCTGCGGGCTCAATCAAGCTTGCCGACACGGTGGTAAGCAAGGTGTCCACCAATGAGGGTGCCCACGGCAATCATCGGGCAATCGTTGCGCTGAACAGCGGCGCGAGCGGCCTGCTGGGGTCGGGGTGTGAAATCACCGGCAATTTCGTGGCACCTTCATCCGCCAACTTCAGCAACGTCGTGCTTGCCAGCGGGGGGTGCACCACCACGATAGAATCCACGGCGAAGATTGTGAAAAACAGCCCCACTATGGGCATCTACGCTTCCACGGGCAACAACAACACCCTGAACATGACCGGGGGCGACATAAGTGAAAACCTGTGTGCGGGTTCTCATGGCGAAGGGGTGTGCGGCGGGCTTTTCATTTCGGGATGCGATTCGGGGGCCATCAACTTTTTGGGTGGCAGCGTCTACAATAATAAAGTAACGGGGCATGAGGTGGCGGCGGTGTATTCAACGCACAGCACCGATCCCGCGATGAAGATTACGCTGGGTGGCTCGTTCGATTTCTATGGCAACACAAACAAAAGTGGTGCAAACATAGGTATAGCGGTCAACCCCGCTTCATCCCATGCACTTGCCGCGGCTTCAACCTCGCCGCACGTGGTATTTATGGCAGGTTACAAAACCATGCAAAACACCGATGACGCCACGCATTTAGCAGCAGGAAAAACCATGTTTACCTGCAAAAACGAATTGGAAGCCAGGGCGTCTGAAAAGCTTGCCGATGGCGGGTATCGCTTCCAAACGCTGGATGGTTCGCTGGTGGGGTCTGCCACAAACGTGGCGGGCACATGGGCAATTGTGTGGAAGGCTGCACCGAGCAGCGCTTTTATGACCATCACAAAAACCCTCGATAAACCCAGCGAGCAGGATACGATGTTTTGGATCAAGCTGACCAATACGGCAACCGGGGCGGTGTACTATCAACCCTTAGTTGTGTTCGCCGGCCAAACAAGGGCGCAGGTTGTTGTGGATGTTGCGCCCCGCGCAAGCTATACGGTCGCCGATACCACAACAGGATCCACCTGGCGCTATGGCTTGGCACTAGCGCAGAATGTGAGCACCGGCGCGATTGAAAGCGCCTGTACGGTAACCCTTGCGCCCAACATAACGCGACCCCTGCCCGGCCTTTTCGCTCACGCCGGCTCGTGCTAAAAAAACACCCTCGTGAACTAGATTTCACGAGGGTGTTTCATGTGTGAAATGGTGCCCGAGGCGAGAGTTGAACTCGCACGTCTTGCGACAACGGTTTTTGAGACCGCCGCGTCTGCCATTCCGCCACTCGGGCGCAAGAAAGCATTATAGCGGATGTGCCCGTTTGCGCCAAGCAGAGAATGAACATTCCTGGAAAAAGGATTAATCTAGGCCATTTGCGCCCCGCACATCGTATAATAATGATAAGGGCGCTACTACATAAAAACCCGAAGGAGGCAGCAATGACGAATGAAGAACTGAGCAGCCGCATTGATGAGTATATCGAGAAGAATTGGGAAGAAATCATCGGTGATATTGATGCCTTGGTGCGCATCGAAAGCACCGAGGATATGGCCCATGCGGCTGATGGTGCACCCTATGGTCCTGGCCCCGCCAAGGCCTTAGGCGCGGCGCTTGATCTTGCCGCACACATGGGCTTTGATGCCCACAATTGCGAAGGACATATCGGCTATGCTGATTTCCCAGGTGAAACCGAAACCCAGATTGGCATCATCGGGCACATGGATGTTGTGCCGGCAGGCATCGGTTGGACGATGGAGCCATTCCAGGTCAACCGCAAGGAAGGCTATCTTATCGGTCGTGGTGTGCTCGACGACAAGGGACCTTCCGTCATGGCGCTTCACGCGATGAAATTTTGGAAAGACCAAGGCATCACCTTCCCCTACACGCTGCGTTTTATCTTTGGAGCCAACGAAGAAAGCGGTATGCGCGATGTGACCTATTATCGTGAACACTTTGCCGATCCGGCGTTTTTATTCACTCCCGATGCCGATTTCCCC
>JAVWGW010000173.1:0-2952 GCA_036640375.1 Raoultibacter sp.
AGCAATGAGGAATCCATTTTGCGACTGCACTACCAATTTTTGCGAAGCCAGTGTTTGTGCACGGAAATCGTAGAGCACACAAAGCGCGGCCACAATAAAGCTGCCGCTGCCAACCCCCGCCAAAAATAGATACCATACGATATATGAGCTGAACACCCCCGGCACCCCTTTCTGGTTTATTACATACCTACATAAAAGCGCCCCACAACCACCTTGCCTGGCCGTATTGTAACACCTTTGTCATAGTAGTATAGTTCTTTTACTCCTTAACTTAGCGGATGGCTGCTTGGCTGTCGTTACCTTCCCGGGGTCTAATCCACAAGACGTACATTGCTGCTTCATTTGTTATTCAAGACCAACTTTTATAATGAGGTCACGCGATCGAGAGGTTCCCCTCCTTTCCGATTCGCACTGCTTTACCCCCTTGTTTAAAGCAGTAGCAACACTTCGGTGTTGTGATCCCCTCCTTGTTGGCCTGGCGGCTCCCCTCCGCCAGGCCGCTTCTTCTTTCCGGCGAAAAGGATAGCGCATGGTTATCACTGTTTTGGAAGCTTACGTTAACAGCGCCAACGATTTAAGCTGGGATGCCCTCAAAAGCAGCGGCACCGTCACCCTTTACGACCGCACGACGCGCGAAGAGTTGGCCGGCCGCATCGCCGATACTCAAATCGCTATCACCAGCAAAACACTGTGGGACGCAGAAGCTTTTGATTGGGCGCCACGCCTTCAAATGATCGCGCTTACCTCAACGGGATTCAACGTAGTTGATCTGGCCGAAGCCGACCGACGCGGCATCACCGTCTGCAACGTGCCCGCCTATTCAACCCCGGATGTCGCCCAGATGACCATCGCCCTTCTGCTGGAACACTGCCTGCAAGTTGGCCTTCATGCGCAAAGCGTCAAGGCGGGACAATGGGCCGACAGCGAAGATTTCTCTTTCTGGAAAACGCCCCTTATCGAAGTTTCGGGCAAAACGCTGGGCATCATTGGTATGGGCAGCATCGGGCAAGCCGTTGCCCGCATCGCCCAGGCCTTTGGCATGCGCGTGTTGTTCAACAATCGCACGCCTCGGCCTAGCGCAGAATCCGTCACCTGCCGCCAGGTTGAGCTCGACGAACTTTTAGCACAGTCAGATTTCGTCAGCCTCCATTGCCCGGCCACGCCAAAAACAAACAACATGATAAACGAAGGAACCCTGGCAAAAATGAAAGAGGGCGCCGTGCTTATCAATACGGCACGCGGCACGCTGGTGGATGAAGCAGCCGTTGCCGCTGCACTGCGCACGGGCAAACTTTCCGGCTTCGCTGCCGATGTCGTAGCAATCGAGCCTATGCAGGCCTCAAACCCGCTGATGGATGCGCCCAACACCCTTATCACTCCGCACATTGCCTGGGCCACGCTTGAGGCGCGTACGCGCCTGCTTGAAACCGTGTGCGCCAATGTGTGTGCCTACAAAAGCGGAACGCCGCAAAACGTGGTAAACAATCCCCAGCCAACCCATTAAAGAACAACAAACCGCTCACACTTTCCGCCCCGCGCAAAAGACCCCACCGCACGATGGGGTCTTTTCTTGTTTCAAAAAGTTTCTAGCGAGCAAACGCGCACTGAAAGCTTGCCAACATTCAGGCGCTACTTCACGCGCGTAGCGTCTTCCGGGTTCATCGTCATAGTTTGGAAGCGGTTTGCCATATAGTCATCATTGTAGTGATTGGCGTAGAACTGCTGCACGGCGGTCGTGGGCGGCTTGCCCGACATGCGCTGATACCAGCAGTCGATGGACTGCAGCGACATAACGCCATTTATCAGCATAAACACCGTGCATACCACCGTGACACCATAGCGCCAGTTCCAGGGAATCATATTGATAAGTTTCAGCAAGCGCGGCAAGAGAAGCTTGATCCACATAATGCCCAAAGCACCCCAGGCAACCATAAAGACGGCGTTTGTGCGCCCGTCGATGGAAAGGAAGGTGCCCGAATAATCCCAGGCGCGAATGCCGAAAGCGAATTCCATAATCCAACTGGTGAAGAATTCAAAACCGCCACCGATGACGGCACTGATCAAAAAGATAACGATAAGCGGTTTATCATGGAAGCGATTGAGGGCAACGGTCATAAGCACGGCGCCGAAACCATAGATGGGCGAAAACGGCCCGAATAGCATGCCCGCGCGATCTTGGTATTCCCCGAATTTCATGATGTGGAAAATGTCTTCTAGCAGCAGGCCCAAAACGCAGCACACCACAAAAATCCAAAAGATGTTGAAGAAGTTAAGGGTGATGTAGCCTTTTTTTGGCTTTGCCTCTTCGGCTAATTGCTCTATCGCGCCCTGTTCTTCCTTCTCAATCTTGCGTGCCTTACGCTCGGCTGCACGTTCGGCGGCAAGCGTCGGATCAAGATAGCTCATAAGCGCAATCAAAACAACAAGTTCAACCCCGTAGCCAAACAGATTGGGGCTGATGCCGAACAGCATCATATCGGCAAGAATAACCAAAATGGTAACAACCACAAGGGTATAGGCCGCATGAGCTGCATGTTTACGGTTATTGCGCAGCACCCTTAAGCCAAAGATAATGAAAGTAAGAGCCGAAATGGTAAGTAGAACGATCAGGATAGCAAAAATAACAAGGGTCGATACCTTTGTTGTTCCCGTTTGCAGTTCACCCACAAGCGCAATGAAAATACTCACCAGTTCAGGCAGCGCCGCAACACCCCCTAAGGCAAAAAGTGCCGCGATAACCTTGAGCACTAAAGGAATCTTTTGCTGTTCCTTAGCTGTAGCGTCTTGCATGTTTGCTTCTCCTTCGCTCTGTTTGATGTGTGCGGAAGACACGCTTTGTCCCCTACCCCAACATCTGATATCTTGGTGGCCAAATTCAGCTAAGTATACCAAACCCCAGGGAAACGCCGCGAAAAAGACTGGCTGCTCTGCGTGGGCGGGAATAAAACATCC
>JAVWGW010000174.1:0-2945 GCA_036640375.1 Raoultibacter sp.
AGGGTAATAAGCCACTGAAGAACCTTCTTATATACTCCTGCGTGTCGCTTATTGGCAAAAGCGGTTACTACAGCGAATACTATGAAAAGTGCAGGGCTCGTGGCATGAGACACAATCAAGCACTGAAAGCGACTGCTCGTAAAAGGCTGAAAGTAATATATGCAGTTATGCGGGATGCGAGGCCGTATGTAGCCTAGAACTACCAACAAAATGAATCAAACAAAACCTCTTTGCAGAGGTATGGTGCTGTACGCCCTCAGTAAATAAAAGGTGAATCAAAAAAATCAACCTAGCGGCTTGACAAAACTATAGAAACACCCCCCAAGATGTTTACTTCCGCTAACTTACCGTTGTGGCGGATTTCTGCAGGTACGGTAAGGTTTTGGGCAGGTTGTGTGCCATACCAACCGGTCACAGCTGCCGTGTTTGTGGCGTTATCAATAACAAAAACCAGCCCGTTATCCAGCACCGTTGTGGTGTCGGTGCCAAGTGCCACCGACGCTGTTGCCTGGGTGGAGGTGGCCTGGTTGGAGGTTTTTACTTGGCCGGATGCAGCCTGGTTGGTGTTTTTGGTGGGGCTTTGTGTGCCTTCGGTTGTGGCTTCCCCTTCGGGCTGCCCTTCCCCACTAGCTTGCACAGCGGCAAGGTTGACTGTTTCTGAAACTTGGGTGGGGGCGGCCATGATTACTTTTACGGAGGTGTCGGCAAAAGCAGCCACTGGCACAGCACCGGCAACCAAAGTGGTTGCCAAAACAAGCGATAATGTCGCTTGAGCCCAACGGCTGCTGTGTGTGCTGTGCTTCATGGTGCTGTCCCTTAATTCTGTGTAACCGATGCCGTGATGTCGAGGTTCCCGCCTTGCGTGCATCAGTACTGTTGAAATGCATACTACCACCGTAGGCCACACATCCACAATTTCCACACAATTGAAATGCGTGGGAGGACGCAGGCAAAGCTTACTTGCGCCTTAATTGCGCACCAGCCACAAACCATTCTCGTCGTCCCTTTCCAGCAAGCCTTCGGCTTTCAGCAAAGCTATAGCGCGACCCAAAGTAGCACGAGGAATGCCCAGACCTTCTACAACTTGAGTTATTGTAGCGGCGGGGTTTTCTGCACAATAACCCAAGATGGCAGCCTTCCTTGCGGCAAGTTTTTGCGAACGCGACTGCAGCTTAGCTGTTGGCTTGGACACAGCTTTCGTGTCGGAGTCTTGCCTTGCATAAAGAGTAATCATGAAATAGAGGCGTTCTTCATCTGTTTCAAACAAAGGCTCGGGCGAACCATTTTCGCGAAGTGACTTCAATATCTTGTGGATCCCCGTGTTGCGGCCTTCGGTCAAACCAAGCTCTTTGAGGAATTCGCCAATGCGCCGGTTGCGATAACGCCTACATGCCATGCGGTAGTTTTCCAGGCTTTTCTGGCTAATCGAGCGATCGGCTCCGGGGTGGCTAAGAATTTCAATCCTACCGGGCAGCACGCGCACCTCAATGGGCTCATGGGAATCATACCCCTTGTGGTAGACCGCGTTGGCAAGCGCCTCTTTCAATGCATCTGGTGGATAGTTGAAAGAACGCATGCTCGGAGCGCCCCCCGGTTGCTTGACCACGCGTTCACAGACAACATTATTGGACAAGTAGCGCAAAGCGTCGCTGAGCTGTTGGTTGAGCGGGCCTTTAAATGTGTGTTCAATCAGGCGATTGCCACCTTCGCCATCAGGAAACTCGACCACGTCGATTTGTGCGTAGGGGAAAAAGCGATCGGGCTGTGTTGAGAAGAACATCAGAGCCGCATTGATGGGCTTGATGCACTCGGGCGGCCCGGCGATTATATGCATACTGCGACACAGTTCCTCGAAATCCCCGCTATCGGAAATGTCATAGAGCGCGCTGCCGACTTCTTTGAGATAGCTTTTAATAAGCATCACATTAAGATCGGCTATGCTAGCGCTATGATTGGGTCTGTCGTCAAAAGGAACATTGTTGGCCAGGGTATAGAGTTCCCGCTCTTCTTCCGCGCTTGGAATTATGGTTGAAGCCAAGCGGCGTATCCAGTGAACGCGCGCCGATTTCTTCCCCATCGTTTTAGGTGAAGAATAAGGACGCGTGCTTCCACCAGGACACCACAAAATGATGAAAACCTTGCCTTGGTATTCTGCTATCTCGGAAATAGGCATGTAATCAGGCTGTATGAGCTTGCTCTTGTTCAGAATGTCCTTAAGCCAAGCGTCGGCTTTTTCAACGGGTACGCCACGCAGTTCCTTTGTGCCCGCTGCATTTTCCTGGACGCCCAAAACAATGTAGCCGCCACCCCAGTTGTTGAGGTCGTTGGCAAATGCGCAGATAGTTTTGAGAGATGCCTGCGGGTCCCACGTTTCCTTGAATTCTATGCGCTCACTTTCGATTTTATGTCCGCCCAAAAGTACCTGAATGCCTACGGGTACAGCCATGCCAATCACCCTCTATCCTGATTGCGAACACGCGCCGCTGTCGTGTAGCAGCCTTGTATCACTTGCGTATCAGTTAGTGTATCACTTGTGTATCACTTGTGTATCACTTTCGTAAATGATACCTAAGTGATACATAAGTGATACTACTTCTTGCGTTTGCCCCAGGTTGTTTTTATGGGTTTGGGGCGGTATTGGGGGTGGTGGTGCAGAAACACCATGCGGCATATAGTGGTGATGCCCAAGGCCAGGGCGGATGTGATAAGAAAGCTTGAGGCTAGATCGGTCATGGGAAGGTTGTGTTCGGCCAGCGCATAGAGGGTGACAAGCAAAAAGAATGCCGAAAGCGCGCCGGTAAGCCAGGTGAAGGCTTTGATAAGCACTTCTTTGGCGTGGTTGGGCGATGTGCGAAACATCACGACCAAATAAAGTATCACGGCAATAATGCCCAGTACCACCAAAAGAGGAAAAACCCGATACAGGCGAATAAACACAGCTTCCT
>JAVWGW010000175.1:0-2932 GCA_036640375.1 Raoultibacter sp.
CGTCTGGTCGAAATCGACCAGGTTTGCCACACCCGCCAGCGCAACCTGCGCGCTGACCAGTGCCGTTGCGGCGCCCGAGGCGTTGCGCTGCTGGCAAGGGGCTTCAACCAGGCCAGCGATGGGGTCACACACCAGCCCCAACATGTTGGCGATTGCGTTGCTGGCCGCCGCCAAGCACTGCGCGGGTGTTCCCCCCGCAAGTTCGGTGGCGGCGCTTGCCGCCATGGCCGCCGCCGAGCCAATTTCTGCTTGGCAGCCACCTTCGGCGCCCGACACCGTTGCGTTGCGGGCAATCAAGTAGCCGGTGGCCGCAGCGTTTAACAAGGCCGCTCCCAGCGCTTCATCGTCAAAGCCATATTCTTCTTGCAGCGAAAACAGCACTGCGGGAATCACGCCAGATGATCCGGCGGTGGGGGCGGCAACGATGCGTCCCATCGAAGCGTTTGTTTCAAGCACGGCCAGGGCATAGATGGTGGCGCGCGCAAGCTGCCCGCCACACACCGTGTGCCCCTGCGCCGCCGCATCGGCTAAGCGTTGCGCTTCGCCGCCGATAAGCCCGCCCATGGAACGCTGCGGGTGGGCAACGGGCTCGCGCGTAGCCGCACGCATCACAGCCAGTACGCGGCGCAGATAATCGTTGGTGTCGGCCGCTTCGCCCCGACTTGCCAGCCGCGCGCCTTCCCGCTGGTAAAACAGCGCCGAAATCGTGCAATCGTATTTTTGGCACAGCTCAAGCAGCTGGGCGCCACTCTCAAAATCCAGCGCCGCAAAAGCTTCCTCGCCCGCTTCTTCCGTAGGAAAAATTGCTTTTGCCGCTCGCGCGCCCGCCGCGTCTGCGGCCGCCGCGTCGTCGCACCCACCCATCGCGCTTATCTGCGATCCTTCAGCGGCAATAATGCGCACTTCGGTGATGGCGGGGCTGCGCTGTATAGCTACTTTTAGCGCCTCCCCAATTGCCTCGTCGGTTTCCATGACGGTGTAGGCAACGGCACCTCGCCGCTCGCGATACATGCGCGCCGTGGCAATGTTCACATCAAAATCCCTGATGCAGCCGGCAATATGGGCAAGCACGCCCTTTTCATCCGTCTGCTTGATAACGATGGAATTGTGTTCGCCGGTGATGGATACATCCACCCCATTGATGCGGTCGATAACCGCCGCGCCCCCGCCAACACTGATGCCGCGCACGTCGAGGGTCGCGCCCCCGTCGTCGGTGATTTCCATTTCGACGGTGTTGGGGTGATCGCTTGAAACCCCTGGTAGCGGCTCAAAGCTAAACTCCAGCTGTGCTGCGCGCGCCAGCTCGAAGGAATCGCGGATGCGTAAATCGTCGGTGGCCAACCCCAGCATGCCACCGACGAGCGCCTTGTCGGTGCCGTGTCCGGTGTAGGTGTGGGCAAACGATCCGTACAGCTTAAACACCACCGTGCGCGGGGCGCCGGCACACAGCGTGCGTGCCATGGCGGCAATGCGCAAGGCGCCGGCGGTGTGTGAACTTGAAGGGCCGACCATAATCGGTCCGATGATGTCGCGCAAGCCCGCTGTTTCCATGGTGCCTCCTACGCTCGAAATTTGTATGCGCACATCCTACTCGAAAAGTGTGCTGACATGCAGACATTATGCTGATGCGCGCATTCGACCAAGCAACCGGCGCCCCGCACGCTACAATACGGATGAAAAAACACGTGATGCGCAAAGAAGGTCGTGTTACTATGCGCCCATTCGCGTGAGCAAGGCACAAAAAAACGTAAAAGGAGTTGCGCTAATGGGTGAACCTATCTTCGTCGTCGGGCACAAAAATCCGGATAATGATTCCATCTCGTCGGCCGTGGCCTACGCCTACCTCAAAAATGCCCTTAACCGCCGCGCCATCGAAGAAGGCCAGCAGGTCGAAGAAGTGGTCTATCTGCCCGTATGCTTGGGTCCTGTGCCGGCTGAAAGCGCCTGGGTGCTCGCGGAAAACGGTTTTGAAACACCCGCGCTCATCCAAAGCGTGCAACCCGGCCAAAAACTTGTGCTTGTCGATCACAACGAAGCGCAGCAGGCGGTCGATGGTTTGGAAGATGCCGATTTGCTGACCATTATTGATCACCATCGCATCGGCAGCATCACCACGAACAATCCCATCGAATTCATAAACCTGCCCTGGGGGTCGACGGCCACCATCATCACGGTGTTGTTTCGCCAGTTCGATGTACCTATCTGCAAGGAAATCGGCTGCGTGTTGCTTTCGGCCATCCTCACCGACACGGTCATCACAAAGTCTCCCACCACCACAGACGTTGATCGCGAACAGATTGCCTATTTAAGCGCGCGTATCGGCGTCGACGCAACCGAGTACGGCCTGAGCCTGTTTGCCTGCCGCAGCAGTGAAGATGAAATGCCCATCGAAGAACTGGTCTGCGCCGATTCCAAGGAATTCAAGCTGGGCACTTCCACGGCGCTTATCGCCCAGCGCGAAACGGTGAACTTAAAAGGCGTTATGGCGCGCGAGGAAGAAATGCGTGCTCACCTGCGCACCCTTATAGAAGCCAAGGGCTACGAATTTGCCCTGTTGCTTGTCACCGATATTATTGCTGAAGGCAGTCAATTTTTGGTGGAAGGCGACCCCTCAATGGTCGAGCGCGTTTTCAACATCACCTGTCAGCCGGGCGGCACCTGGATGCCCGGAGTTTTAAGCCGGAAGAAGCAGGTTGCAGCCCCGCTTTTGGGTGCTTAAATAGGGGAGGGCAAGCGAAATGGCAGCACTTTTAGAGGCACTCATGCTTACCTGCTTCGGCTTATCCTGGCCGCTCAACGCCTATAAAAGCTACAAGTCGGGCACGGCCGTTGGTTCAAGCTGGCAGTTTTTGGCTCTGATCACCTTCGGCTATTTCGCGGGCATAGCGGCGAAGTTTGTGGGAAATTCCATCAACTGGGTGCTCATCGTCTA
>JAVWGW010000176.1:0-2880 GCA_036640375.1 Raoultibacter sp.
TACGGAAGTGATTTGGGCGGCAACTTCTTCGGAAGCTAAGGCCGTGGTCACCGTTGCCGAAACTAAGGCGATGCGCGCAAAACCGATAAGCGCCAAAACCAGCAGCGCAGCCGCACCAAACTTGGCGATGGCCAAAATTTGCGGCGACAGGGTATTTTGGTGGGTGGTCTTACCACGACCAGGTACAACGTGTACTTGTACTTTTCGTTGCGGACGCGTCTGGCGCTCGGGGTAATCGTAGCGATATGCGGGTGCAGCACCTGCCATGAGCCACCTCCTTTTCTGTGTTTAATCTTCCTATAAACGCTCGGCAACCCGCAGTTTCGCACTGCGAGCGCGTGGATTACGCTCAATTTCTTCAACCGTGGGAAGCTGCGGGCGACGCGTAAGCAGCTTGATGCTCGGCTTGTTGTTACATACACATACCGGCAGTTCAGGTGGGCAAATACATCCTTGCGCGTGCTTTGCAAAAACGTCTTTGACTATCCGATCTTCCAGCGAATGGTAACTGATGACCACGATGCGTCCGCCGGGTGCAAGCCAGCGCAAGGCTGATTCCAAGCCGCGTCGCAAAACGGTCAATTCTGCATTCACTTCTATGCGCAGTGCCTGAAATGTCCGTTTGGCGGGATGCCCCCCGGCGCGGCGCGCAGAAGCGGGAACAGCGGCTTTGATAACCTCCACCAACTGCTCGCTTGTGGCAATGCGGTGTTCGACGCGCATCTTGACAATGAATTCCGCAATGCGGCTTGCCCATTTCTCGTCTGAATAGTCACGGATAATCCGAGTGAGATCTGCTGCGTTGTAAGTGTTGACGATCTCTGCTGCGTTTAAGGTTTGTTTGCCCGGATCCATCCGCATATCAAGTGGGCCATTCTCTTTGAAAGAGAAGCCGCGAGATGGCGTGTCAATCTGCACCGACGAAACTCCCAAATCGAATAAAAACGCATCGACGGCGGGCACTTCCGCCTGCAAAAGCAAGGCGTCCATGTCGCCAAAGTTGCCGCGCAAAAGGTGCAATTCGGGGCGCGTTTGTTCGGGTATGCGTTCAAGACGTTCACGCGCGGCGGCAAGCGCCACTTCATCTTGATCGATCCCTATTAACGTTCCCTGTGCGCCTAGTTGCTTGGCCACTTCCTGGGAATGCCCTGCGCCGCCGAGTGTTGCGTCCACGAATGTATACTGTGTTTGAAGCTGGAGATATTCGAGGCACTCGGCGAGCAGAACCGGTGTATGCCGATATTCATTTGTCATTCCGCTCACGTCTGGGCACATCACACGAACAGGGTGTCAAGTACGACACTGCTGCAGAAATCGTCCCAACGCTTCGCGTCCCAAATCTCAAAGTGATCGGTATCCCCGATAAGAATGACTTCCTTGTCAAGACCTGCTGCTTCGCGCTGGGTGGGCGAGATGCCGATGCGATTGGACGCATCAACTTCGATATCAATCGCGCGCGAATTCAAAACCTTGCGCTGATTGATGTGCACCGAATTGCTCGCTTGAAAACCACCATCTTTATCAAACAGCGATTTCACCCATTCGTCGAAGCCTTCCGGCTCAAACACGTAAAGACACTCGCCTTTAGGGGATAACGTGACCATAAGATTTTTCGCAAGAACCTTACGGAATGCGGCGGGAAGAGAAAGGCGGCCTTTTGCATCGAGTTTGTGGCGAAATTCGCCATGCAATCCTGCCATGCTCTTATCCCTCCTTCCGAATCAGTTCTTTCGACAAGGCACATTCTATCCCACTTTGTCCCACTTCGCAACAAAATCTGGCCTATCATCCCCTATTTACCCCCTTACCGCCCCACGCTCCCCCCTTTATTCCCCCCGTGTGCGCAGCGCTTGCAAACCACGGCAGCGCGCTAAAAACTAATTGTTGCCGCAACGAGGAAATGCCGCCACAAGATGCTGTGGCAGCAAAGGCCGGCGAGGGAAATATGCAGGATGTGTGAGTTTGTCGCAGCGCCGGCTGCGCACACCGCCGCCAACCGCTGGGCGACCGCCGCTGGCGCGGGTGCGGCTGGCTACGCGCGGGGGTGTGCGGCGCGGTATTCTTCCTGAATGTGGGTGCGCGAAACGTGTGTGTATACCTGGGTGGTGGCAATATCGGCGTGCCCCAGTATTTCCTGGATCACGCGCAAATCGGCGCCGCCTTCTAATAAGTGTGTGGCAAACGAATGGCGCAGCGTGTGCGGATGCAGGTTTTCCACCCCGATATACAGCCCCGCGCGCGCCACAATCGCATGCATACTTTGGCGGCTCAAGCGCCCGCCGCGCGCATTAAGAAACACGGCCGCCACCGGCTTAGACGCTGCCGCCGCCAACGCGGGGCGCGCCGTGGCCAGGTAAGTTTGCAGCGCACGCTGCGCCGCGCCCGCAATGGGCGTGATGCGCTCTTTTGACCCCTTGCCCACCACGCGCAGATAGCCTTCGTCGAAAAACACATCGCCCACGCACAGCCCTACCGCCTCGCTTGCACGCAGGCCACAGCCATAAAAAACCTCAAGCAGTGCCCTGTTGCGCGCTGAAGCGGGGCCTTCGCCAAAATCTTGGGCAAGCAGGCGCGTCACCTGGTCGATGGAAAGCACATCGGGTAGGTTTTCGGGAACCTTGGGCAGCGTCAGCGTATCAAGCGGGTTGTTCGTGCAGTAATTTTCGCGCACCAAAAAGCGATGAAAGCCCTTCAACACCGAAATATGACGTTCCCGGGTGCGCGGGGCAAAGGCGCGCTCAAGCAGATTTGCCTGGTAGGCCACCGCATCTTCGCGCTGGATGGCACGCAGGTCATCCACCTGGCGCGTCGCCAAAAATTCCGCATAATCGCGCAGGTCACGACCGTAGGCGGCAATGGTTAAGGGCGAAGACCCGCGTT
>JAVWGW010000177.1:0-2880 GCA_036640375.1 Raoultibacter sp.
CCGATGAAATTATCGCGCTGGGCGAAGGCGCAAAAAGCCTGATCATGGCACCGGTTGTTATCGGCCGCAAAGGCGAATTTACCAAGCTGTTTGCCGATCTGCAATCAGAAGGCTTCACGCGCGTGCGCGTCGATGGCACCGTGCACCGCCTTGATGGCGACCCGATCGAACTGAACAAAAAGTTCAAGCACACGATCGACGTGGTGGTCGACCGCGTGGTGCTCAAACAAAACGCGCAATCCCGCATAGCCGAAGCGGTCGAACTGGCAACGAAGCTTGCCGATGGCCGCGTGCTGGTGCACATCATCGCCGCCGATGGCGAAGCCGACGACACCACGACCGACCACCTGTTTTCGCTGGCGCTGGCCTGCCCCGAACACGGCCATTCCATCGACGAATTGCAACCGCGCGATTTTTCCTTCAACGCGCCCTACGGTGCCTGCCCCGATTGCTTGGGCTTGGGCAGCCGCGAAGAAATCGACCCCAGCCTGATCGTGCCCGACCCCTCGCTTTCCTTAAATGAAGGGGTCATCGCACCTTTTACCACGGGCAACTATTACCCGCAGGTGCTGCGCGCCGTGGCCAAACACATGGGGGTCGATGCCGATACCGCCTGGGAAGATATGGCGCAAGATGTGCGCGATGCGCTGCTGTTTGGCATCAAAGGCGAAAAGGTGCGCGTCGATTACGTCACGGTCGATGGCCGCGAAACCTACTGGTTCGTCGATTGGGAAGGTGCCTGCGCCGCCGTCATGCACCGCTACCAAGAATCCACTTCCGACACGCAGCGCGAACGCCTGGAAGAATATTTTGCCATCGTGCCTTGTCAAACCTGCGGGGGCAAGCGCCTCAAGCCCGAAATTCTGGCCGTTACCGTGGGCGGCAAAAACATCCACGAAGTGTGCGTCATGTCTGCCGCCGATTCGTGCCACTTCTTTGAAAACCTGCATTTTGAAGGCTCCGCCGAACAAATTGCCGGCCCCATCGTGAAGGAAATTAGGGAACGCCTGCGCTTTTTGGTCGATGTGGGCCTAGATTACCTTACGCTCGAACGCGCCACGGCCACGCTTTCAGGCGGCGAAGCCCAGCGCATTCGCCTGGCCACCCAAATTGGCGCCGGGCTGATGGGCGTGCTCTACATTTTGGACGAACCTTCCATTGGCCTGCATCAACGCGACAACGAACGCCTTATTGCCACGCTGGAACGCCTGCGCGATTTAGGCAATACCGTCATCGTGGTCGAACACGATGAAGATACCATCCTCAGTGCCGATTACGTGATAGACATGGGCCCGGGTGCCGGCGAACACGGCGGCCAAGTGGTGGCGGCCGGCACGCCCAAGCACATTTTGAAAGCGAAAAATTCCTATACGGCCGATTACCTAAGCGGCCGCAAAAAAATCGAGGTGCCCCAACAGCGCCGCGTGCCCAAACGGGGTGCCATCAAGTTGATAGGCGCCACAGAAAACAACCTGAAAAATGTGTCCATCGATATTCCGCTGGGCGCGCTTACCGTGGTAACGGGCGTTTCGGGTTCGGGCAAAAGCTCGCTTATCACCGACACGCTGGCCCCGGTGCTGGCAAACCGCGTGAACCGCGCGCGCCGCCGCACGGGCGCCTATGCCAAGCTAACGGGCGCAAACCTGCTGGACAAAGTTATCAACATCGATCAAAGCCCCATCGGCCGCACCCCGCGCTCAAACCCCGCAACCTACATTGGCCTGTGGGATGATATTCGCTCGCTGTTTGCCTCCACCCAAGAATCCAAGGCGCACGGCTACGCGCCGGGGCGTTTTTCCTTCAATGTTTCGGGCGGCCGCTGCGAAGCGTGCAAGGGCGATGGCCAAATCAAAATAGAAATGCACTTTTTGCCCGATGTCTATGTGCCCTGCGAAGTCTGCGGCGGCAAGCGCTACAATCGCGAAACGCTCCAGGTTACTTATCGCGGCAAAAATGTCTACGATGTGTTGGAAATGACGGTTGATGAAGGCCTGGCCTTCTTTGAAAAGATTCCTTCGCTCAAGCGCAAGCTGCAAACCTTACACGATGTGGGCTTGGGCTATATTCGCCTGGGCCAACCCGCCACCACGCTTTCCGGTGGGGAAGCGCAGCGCGTAAAACTTTCAAGTGAACTGCAAAAACGCCAAACCGGCAAGACCTTTTACATTTTGGATGAACCCACAACCGGCCTGCATTTTGAAGATGTGCGCCAGCTGTTAATCGTGTTGCAGCGCCTGGTTGAACACGGCAACACCGTGCTTATCATCGAACACAACCTCGACGTTATCAAATGCGCCGATACCGTTATCGATCTGGGCCCCGAAGGCGGCAACCGGGGCGGCGAAATTGTTGCCGTTGGCACGCCGGAAGTTATAGCCGCCTGCGAAAAAAGCTACACGGGGCAATTTTTGCGCAAAATCGGGTTATAGTACACACGCACAATAAGTGAAGTGAAGTTGAAATAAAGCGCGTCTTTTAAGTAAGGGGCGCGCCGGGGCAGGCAGCAACAAAAACAGCAACAGCAGAAACAGGGGGGAGGCACCAAGGTGGGCCAAGCGATGGATGGACGCAGCGGGCATGTGGTAAGGGGCATAATCTGCGCCCTGCTCGGCGGCATAGCCTGGGGTTTTTCGGGCACCTGCGCCCAGATGCTCATGCAATCCTACGGGGTGGACCCCCTGTGGATCATCTGCGTGCGCCTGCTTATTTCGGCAGCGTTTTTCCTGGTGGTTACCCTGGTGAAGGATTGGCGCACGCTGGTGGCCGTGTTCCGGGACCGCAGGTCCTTTATCACCCTCATCATCTTTTCCATCTTCGGCGTGGTGTTGGTGCAGGTAAGCTACCTGTATTCCATCGATTATGTGGGCGCGGGCACCGCCA
>JAVWGW010000178.1:0-2836 GCA_036640375.1 Raoultibacter sp.
AACCTGGGCTTCAATGCGGTCAAGTTCGCCTTTGACCTTTTCGGCAGCACCCCCGTGCAGCTGCGCACACATAAGGTTTGCCGCCGCTATCGGCGTTTTGATTTCGTGTATCCACAGTTCGATATATTCACGATATTCGCGCACCTGCGTCTTGTGGATTTCCACTTCATCGGCCATGGATTTATTGATAAGGCGCAGCGCTTCATAGGTGGTGCGGCCTTCCAAAAACAGTGGCGGCTCCATCAGTTCTGTCACGTAATACGCCTGCGGCAACTGTTCAACCAGACTTTCAAGCTCGGCGTAAAAGCGGCGGCGGCGCAGATAATCAAAGGCAAGGCCGGCCACAGCGCACGCGCCGATTATGAAGCAGACCAGGCAGCTTGCATCAAAGCCAAGGGCCAGGGCAGATAGCACCAACGCCACCGATGCGATGCAGACCACGCCCAGCACAATAAGGACAAGGCGATCTTTAAGATAGCTTCCTAGCCCCATAGCGCGCGGCTTCCCCTTATGCATCTTCCCCTTGTGCGGGCGCGACTAGACACGGTAGCCCTGCCCCCGGCGCGTGATCAGGTAATTTTGCACGCCGATGCCCGCAAGTTTTTGGCGCAGACGATTGATATTTACCGTTAAGGTATTGTCGTCGATGAAGGCATCCGAAAGCCAAAGTTCGCACATAATTTCTGCGCGCGCCATGATGGTGCCCGGATGAGACATAAGAAGGTGGAGGATTTTGAATTCATTGCGCGTTAATTCGATCGATGTTTCGGGGTCATCGGCGCGCGCCACCGTGCCCGCCGCCACATCAAGGACAAGGGCGCCATGGGTGATTGTTGGTGTGGCCTGCGGTTGTGCGCGGCGCAGCACCGAAGCGATGCGCGCCACCAAAATGGCGGGATTGTAGGGCTTGCTCACGTAATCATCGGCGCCTAAATTCATGCTCATCAGTTCATCAAATTCACTATCCGAAGAGGTGAGCATGATGATGGGCACCGCACTTGCCGCGCGCAGATTGCGGCAAATGCTGTGACCGTTTGTTCCGGGAAGTTTCAAATCAAGCACGACGCAATCGGGGGCGGCCGCCAAAATATGTTTTTCGATGCAGGGGAAATCGTCGCTGGTAACACAGGTGAAGCCCTGCAAATCAAGCATGAGGCACAGTTGTTCACGCAGCGCGACATCATCTTCCACAACAAATATTTTGGACACGCTTATCCTTCCGACGTTTTGCTCATGATAAAACAAAATCTTGGGCGAAGGTGCTTGCGTTTGTGTTTCGTTACCGCGCGCTGGGGAGCTTGCGGGGGCGCAAGGGTCGGGGGCGCTTATTTTTTTGGGGACCCTTTGGGCATGACGGGGCACGAAGGGTCGGAGCTTTTGAAGTAGCGCACAATAAAGCTTATGCCCGCCACAACCAGCGCCACGCCCAGCCCGGTATAGAAAAAGGCAATGAACCATTCTGGCACCAGGCCCGACGCGCGCAGCGCGATGCCGCCGCCCATCATAATGGCCATCATGATGTAACCTTTTTTGTCGAAAAACTTGAGGATGTGCGTGCGGTCTTCTTCGTAACCACGGATGCGCTGCGTATGCTTTTTCACCATTTTCGTGAAGATAAACACGTGGAACAAAACGTAGATGACCAGCGTGCCCACCAGCAAAGCAATAATCCACATATTCCAATCGTGGATGTAGGCGCCGATGCCAATGTTGGCTATATTTATGCCGGCAATCGCCCACACAATACCTGCCACCAACAACAATTTGTCGGTGGGAATTTTTAGTTTGTCCATCGCGGTTTCTCCTAAACGTAAAGCGCCGAGCGCAATAATGCCAGCAAAACGGCGCAATCCTGACGGCCATCGCGCAAAGACGCAATCATCGCCCTTACCACAAACGCGCACAATTCCTGGTTGCTCACACCGCCCAGTTTTTCGGGTGCAGCGTGCTTATCGGCCTGCAAAACTTGCAGCAATCCGTGGCCAATGTGATCAAACGCCATCGCCTCGCGCTTCTTGCCCGCATCGATGCCGCCCAGCGAAAGCGCCGAAATTTGCGGGAGCCAATCGGCGCGGAAATCCGCAAGTGCTTGGTGCATGGCTTCAAAGGCGCGCGCCACATAATCGACGAAATTTTCCCCCGGCACAGGACGGCACAAATCGTTGCGAAAAGCCGTGCCCCAAAAGCGGGCGATAACATCAACTAACAGGGCATCTTTGGTGGGGTAATAGTTGTAAATCGATCCGACCGAAACACCGCAGGCACCAGCCACGCTGCGGATGCTGAGCGCTGCCAAGCCCTCGCTTTCGGCCAGTGCATAGGCGGCATCTTGAATGGCCTGCTTATCTATCAGCTTTCGTGGCGTCATGTGCGCCTCCGCTTCCCTTTTCGTGAACACAGTTCATCTGCTTGTGTTCCCTATAGTAGCTCTTTGCGCGGCCGCTGTGCCCTTTTACCTGATATTCTTCACTTTGCTGTGGTTGCGCCCACTGAAATACACCACGGCGGCCACGCCACCAACAACGACCAGCGCCACGATACCGGCTTGCAAGTTAGCGAAGTGGAGCAGGGGCACGCCCTGCAAAATGCCCAGCGCATAGGGCATCAGCCAAAAAAGCCACACAACGATACTGAAGCTGTGAAATTTAGCCATAGCTTTTTCGTTCTTGCGCACAAAAGTTAGGGTTGCCCACGTGGCATGAATAGCCATAAGCGCAATTGCCAGCACACCCGAAAGCGCATGCATACCGAGCGCACTGCTTCCCCCCGCCACTGCCATTGCCGTCATGATACTTGTTCCCGCAGTATCGAAAGCGAAACCGGCCCAAAATAAAGC
>JAVWGW010000179.1:0-2825 GCA_036640375.1 Raoultibacter sp.
CCTTCAGCACCCTTGCTGCAAGAAGAGATGGACGCGGTGTATGGCCTGCCTTACCAGCGCACTTACCACCCTTCCTACGAAGGCGCGGGTGGCATTCCAGCAATTTCTGAAGTGAAGTTTAGTTTGGCAAGCAGCCGTGGTTGCTTTGGCGAATGTTCCTTTTGCGCGCTGACGTTTCATCAGGGGCGCATCGTGCAGGGCAGAAGTCACGAATCTTTGGTGCGGGAAGCACAGCTGATAATCGAGGATCCCGATTTCAAGGGGTACATCCATGATGTGGGTGGGCCGACAGCGAACTTCCGTGCGCCTGCCTGCAAAAAGCAACTGACGCAGGGTGCCTGTGCCCACAAGCGCTGCCTTTGGCCTACTCCCTGCAAGCAACTTGTTGTGGATCACAGCGACTACCTGGGATTGTTGCGCTCTTTGCGCGCGCTGCCCGGCGTGAAAAAGGTGTTTGTGCGCTCGGGCGTCCGCTTCGATTATGCGCTTGCCGACAAGGATCACACCTTTATCCAGGAACTGTGCGAACACCACGTAAGCGGGCAACTGAAAGTGGCGCCCGAACATGTCTCTGATGCCGTTTTATCCGTGATGGGCAAGCCGCAAAATCAGGTTTTCCAACAGTTTGCCGATGAATTTGCGCGCATCAATAAGCGCTTGGGCAAAAAGCAATTTCTGGTGCCCTATCTGATGTCGTCACACCCGGGATCCACCTTGCGCGAAGCGATTGAGCTGGCACAGTATTGCCGCGATTTGGGATACATGCCTGAACAGGTGCAGGATTTTTACCCGACACCTTCGACAATTTCGACCTGTATGTATTACACCGGCGTCGACCCGCGCACCATGAAGCCGGTATACGTGGCAAAATCCCCCCACGAAAAGGCGCTGCAGCGCGCGCTCATCCAGTATCGCAACCCCAAAAATTATGATCTTGTGTTGGAGGCTCTGCAAAAATCTGACCGGATGGATTTGGTGGGATTTGAGCCGCACTGCCTGATCAAGCCGCGGCGGGGAAGAGCGAACGCCTCCGGTGCGCCGGTATCGAAAAGCAACAAAGGCGGCAACCGCAGCCACAAGCGGCGACCCTAGTTTGCCCGATTGGCGCGTGAGGGGTGGCAGCGAAAAGCGGAGTTGTGTGGGCTGCTTGACAAACGAAGCGCAGACGATAAAATGAACCTTCGCCGCCAACAAACGCGCGGCGCGCACTTTGAAAAGGTGGGCCAAAACCCCCGCAGGATACAGGATGCTTCGGCAGCTGTGGTTCTGCACACTTTTGGGGGCGACTGGTTTCGACATGGTAGGTTTGAAATAGGGAGCAGGTCGTGGTCTCCTCGCCACGCTAAACAGGGGTAAAGTCAATTTAATTGGCAAAGAACAAAAACTCGCTTTTGCTGCTTAATTAGCGCATAGCTGTCAACCTGGGATTTCCCCGCCCCAGACGCGACATCATTTAGGGGAATGCTCCTGAGCACGTAGTCGGTATGGCTCAGGAAAAGATTGAACTGACTAGGAACAACCTGGTTCGTCAACGAACGGGGGCCTTCCGAAATTTACTCGTTGACTAAGCTTGTAGCGCCCTGTGGAAAATTTAGTATGGACCGGGGTTCGATTCCCCGCGCCTCCACCACTCACAACAGCACCCCTTCGGCGAACAACGCCCGAAGGGGTGCTTTTTGTTGCCCGCCGGCCGCCTACCTTAGCGTGCTTCCCCGAAGAAAAGCTCATTATCCTTTCTTTGCGAGCACGCTTTTTTCATCTTTTTCCCGGCGGCAAAAAGCATCATTGCGTTGATTTTGCGGGCGTCTGCGGGGCAAAGGGCAACGCAGCGCATGCAGGTGATGCAGCGTTCGGCGTCGGTTGTGTTGGGGTGGTCTGCCGCAATGGCCTGTGTGGGGCAGCTTGCCGCGCACAGGCCGCATAGGGTGCAGCTGTCGCCGGCGCGGGGGGTGAAGGGCAGGCCGGTGTAGGGGGTGTAGGGTCGCGTTCCCCCAACTTCCACTTCTGGCAAAGGTGTGCCCTGTTCAAGGGCATCTTTAATGCGCTGCGCCCAGGTTTGCAGCTCTTCTTTATCGGCGGCATCGGGTCTGCCTGTGCCGAATTGATGCATGATGGAATGCTCCGTTGCTGCGGCAATGGCGGCAACGATGTGAAAGCCCTTGCGCGAAAGGGTGTCTTTCAGTTCAAGCAAGGTGTCGTCATAGGCGCGGTTGCCGAAAGTTGCCACCAATACCGTGGGTGTCGCCGAAGCTTTCATGCGCTCAAGATGCTCGAGGGCGCAGGTGGGCACGCGGCCGCCGAAAGCGGGCACCCCCACAAGGCACAGTTCGTCTGCGGCGAAGGTGCACTCGGCGTACTCTTTGTGCGGATCGGAAAGGTCGATGTCGCGCACTTCGCCATCCCAGGCATCCGAAATAAGCTCAATGACTTTTTGCGTACTGTTTGTGGGGCTGAAATAGAGGCGGTTAATTTTCATGGAGCAGACCTCCTGGCTCGTATTATTTTTGACGAGATACAGTATAGAACTGCTGTAGGTGGTCGCGGTGTCTGGCTGCTTTAATTTCAAGAGCTCACCACTACTGCCGCCCATCAACCTAAGAGGGCAACCGCAGGCGATGTGGAAGGCTCTGCATCCATCAGGTGTTGTTGGGAAGGTGGTATGCTGGGGCAAGTTCCTCTGCCGTTGAGCTTGTGTGAAAGATGCACACGTGCAGAGACAGTGCGGGTGCGCTGGTTTTCAAGGTATGAATAGGCTTTGCTATAAAGGAGGTTTGGCTGTGGCTAAATATGTATGTCAGATTTGCAACTATGTCTACGATGAAGCT
>JAVWGW010000180.1:0-2784 GCA_036640375.1 Raoultibacter sp.
GGGCACTGTTTGCCTTTGTTTCCGCCAACTTTTCGCTGCAGACAAGCTCGGGAATCCATACGGGCATCACCGCCGTTATTGTTATTGTTTTTGCCGCAATCTTCTTCACGGAAAAAGGCGTTTCGGCAAAATGGGGCATCAATTTGCAGGCCCTCGACAATCACTCCGAAGACTCTTCTGTGAGCAAACTTTCGTTGCGGGTGTCGGATTTATCAAAGAAGCATGATTTGAGCCCGCGCGAGGAAGAAGTGCTGCAGCTGATTGCCCGCAAGCAGACGGCGGCGCAGATCGAAAAGGATCTTTACGTTGCGCCCGGCACCATAAAGGCGCATATCAGCCACATTTATCGCAAGCTCGACGTGCACAGCCGCGACGAACTCTATACTTTGCTGGAACCTTCCTCGAAAACAACAGGCACCGCGCGCCCCGAACAGGAACATCCTGAGGCTTCCCTCTAGCCAACCGAGAAGTCCGGTGCGGGGGGTTATCCAAGGCGCGTCTTTTTCTTTGTTTGGCACTTCTTTTCATACATGAGGGTATCGGCCACTTTGAACAGCGCTTCGTAGGTGGATCCGTCTGCAGGGAATCGGGCGATTCCTATACTTAAGGAAATCGGCACTCCAAAATCGAGTGCCACCTTATCCATGTAGGCCGAAACCAAGCGAGCCTTCTCTTGCGCAAGCGCACTATCATTGGAAAGGGAAAGATAGGCGATAAATTCGTCTCCCCCCGTGCGTCCTACCAGATCGGTTTGGCGAAATATCGTTTTGAGCGCCAAGCCTACCTGAGCCAGAACCCGATCACCTGTGTTGTGGCCATATTCATCGTTGATAAACTTGAAATCATTTACATCCATTATGAAGAGAAAGCCGGGCTGACCCTGCGCCAGCAACTCTTCTATTTTCATTTCGGCGGCACCTTTGTTATATATCTGCGTAAGCCCATCAATCTGCGCCTGCTCTATAAGGCGCGTTTCATAGGCTTTTTGAACATCTATATCGACGATTTTGCCCACCGCCGTGCACACTTCAGGACCTTCGTAAACATAGCGGCACTGGCACGAAAACCACCGATAGTCACCTGAAATAACCTTTGCCCGATAAATGATTTCGTTCATTTCCCCTGATGCATTCGGATGCTGAAGAAGGCCTTTGACCAGGTGATAATCATCGGGATGAATATCCACAAGGGGGACATTCTGTTCAATATAGTGCTCTTTGCGCAAATCCCTTACAAAGAAAATATTGCGCGCATTGGGGGTCAGTGTAAGCGTATCCGTCTTGTAGAAATACTCGAACAAAACCGTATCGGTAAACTCCGACAAAATATTGTAACGATTTGCCTCGTACGATATTTTTTTGCTCATGCGATTGAACAGGAAAAATACCAAGAAAACGGCACTGATACTAATGGCCACCAAAAACAAACCCGTAACAAGCGTATTGCCTAAAACGGCATCCGAGTGTTGCGCCAAACCGCTTTCTTCGGTGATGTTGACGATACTCCAATCGTTGACGTTAAGGCGAATCGCCGTAAGAAAAAACATGCGTCCTTCGCGTTCGCCCAGCATAATGGTGGCAACCGTGCTGTCGTTTTCGATGGCATCGCGCGCCGCCGACACCGTGTGCTGCGGCATACCGGATGCAAGCAATACCTCATAAAGGGATTCTTGACCAGCCGCCTGTTGCCCCGAGCCAAGCACCAGCGTACCGTCCCCCTTGATAAGCGCCGCATTTACCAGGGAAACCTGCGAAGAAGCCTGGCTTGTTTTCAGCAAATCGCTAGCGTTAACGATGCTGCGAAGCGCGCCCACCACCTGCCCATCGTGCGTAACCGGTTCAGCGATACTGTAGTAATACCCCTGCAAGCGCTCAGAATACCTTACTTCAGAAATGGCACCTTCACCTCGCCGGATGCGATCAATCGTTTCTGCATCGCTTGGCAGGGCGCCCGGGTTCAGCACAACATCTTCCAACTGAGAAAGGGAGGCATACTCTATCTGGAAAGCCTGCTTTTCATTCCATCCGGCAAGATATTCACTAAAAGCCGCCCCTGCCGGATCCACATCGGGAGTTTCCGCCAAAACGACCATTGCGGCGATGGTATTTTCAATTTCGTGAATCGAGCTTTCGACTTCGGCTTTTTGAGCCACCGTATAATCGTTCATGCCTTCAATAGACATCTGGTAAAATTCACGGCGCAAGGTGTTGCTGTAGTTTACAAAAATACTGGCGATGACCAGGCAAGCAACTAAAAAGATAAACCCTAACAACACCAAGGGCTTACGCGCGCGACGGAAAAACCCTGTCGAATCCCCCCGGCGCTTCGGCTTCGCTCGCTCAATTTCCCCCTCGGCAAGCTTGTTTGCTTTCTTATCGGCAAGCGATCCTTGCGCGGGCACATCTTGTCCACGTTCGCCCAAAAGGGGATCGTCGATAAAGCGAATAAGGCCTACGCGGCGACGCGGCCGCCCCTCTTCCCCTGCGACGACGCGCGAATCGAGATGAAGCCAGTGATAGGTGTCGGCAGCAACGCGATGACGCACAATAACAGCGGCTTCGTCTTCGCTTTCCATCCTTTTCAGAAAAGCGCGATAGGCAGCAACGGAGTCGGGATGGATCAACCCCGATGCAATAAATTCATCGCGCGACATCGGCTTGAGATCTTTTTTCCCCAAGCCCGAAAGCCCCTCCTGCTCGGGAATGGACATAATCTGTGTTTCAAAATCATGCTCGGCCACAATAACGTTAAGCATGCGCAAGCTGGCCGGATCAAAAGGTGTAT
>JAVWGW010000181.1:0-2783 GCA_036640375.1 Raoultibacter sp.
AAGCCCCCGGTTGATCCTGCCGACCCGATTAACCCGCCCACCCCGCCGGCTGTTCCCGACAACGGTGGCAACAACAACGGCAACAATGGCGGCGGCACCACGATTGTGGAACGCACCAACACAGTATTTGTGCCCGCCGCACCGCAAGCTGCTGTCCAGGTAACGCCGGAAGCTCCGGCCACCCCGGCAACCGCCGCAACCAAAACGGAGGCCGCCCCTGCCAAGGCCGCCGCGGACAACGCTGCCCCGCAAGGCCAGCTGGAAAACCCCGCCTTGGGTGCCCAAGGGTTCGACATGCAACACAGTCACCTCCCGCTAGCCTTGTTGCTGCTAGCTGTATGGCTGGTAGGCGGCTTCGCCGTAATCCGCCAACGCAAGCACACACACGACGCAATCGAGGGAACAAGCTACTAGGTTCCCCGCACAGAAAGCCCCGATTTTCACCCAAACTCAGCACAACAAACGCCCCTGCACCGTGAGGGGCGTTTGTGTTGGTAAAGTGTCAAATTTGGCCACCCTGCGTGCTTGCAAAGTGTCATATCAGCTATCAAAATCTGCTTGCAAAGTGTTGTTGTACCTGTTCATTTATGGTAATCTAAAAGCGCCGAAACAGGAGGGATAATTATGCTGAAACGCAAAGCTTTGCACAGCTTTGAGGCGTGGAAAGAGTTCAAGACGAAGCAGGCGCTGCTTGTTACGGGGGCGCGGCAAGTGGGCAAAACTTACCTTGTGCGCGAATTCGCAAAAAACAACTACGACCACGTTGTCGAAATCAATCTTTTTGAAAATGAAGATGCGCGTGCGGCGTTTTCGAGCGCAAGCAATTCAAAGGATCTGTTCCTGCGCATATCGGCGTACGCTAATCACCCGCTCATTCCCCATAAAACCTTGATTTTCATCGACGAGGTGCAGGAAAGCAAAGAAGTTGTAACAAAAATAAAGTTTCTTCTGGAACGCGAAGAATTTGATTACATTCTTTCGGGCTCAATGTTGGGCGTCGAATTGAAAAACATCCGCTCTGCGCCCGTTGGCTACCTTGCTACCACTGAAATGTTTCCCCTTGATTTTGAGGAATTTTGCTGGGCAAACGGCATCGGTGAAGAGGTGTTTGCCGAAGTGAGGCGCTGTTTTGCCGAAAGCCAACCAGTTGATGATTTCATTCACAAAAGCCTCAGCGATCTGTTTCACCGCTATCTTATAGTGGGGGGTATGCCCGATGCCGTGCAGGCTTTTTTGGAATCGGATAACATTCAGCGCGTGCGTTTTCTGCAAAAAGATATTGCCCAACAGTACCGCGCCGACATTGCAAAGTATGCGGGGACCAGCGGGCGGGCAATCAAGCGAATTTACGATGTCATGCCTGGTCAGTTGAGCCAGCAATCCAAGCGCTTTGTGGTAAAAGATATTGAGGGGCATGCGCGCATAAGCCGTTACGAAAATGATTTTCTGTGGCTTGCCGATGCCAACGTTGCCCTGCCGGTGTACAACGTGAAAGAGCCGCGCTATCCCTTGCAACTATCGATGTCTGCCACGCAGTTCAAACTTTTTTTCTCGGACGTGGGTCTGCTTACTTATGCGTGTGGCATGGATGTAGTGCGCGATATTCTTAGCGACAGGCCGGATATAAACTTTGGTGCAATCTACGAAAATGTTGTGGCGCAAGAGCTGCGCGCGCATGGCTTTAAGGGATATTACTTCAAAAATCGCAAGCTGGGCGAACTGGATTTTGTTATCGAAAGGCCTTCTGGCCAGGTGTTGCCGATAGAGGTGAAATCGGGGAAGGATTATCGCCGCCACCGCGCGCTGGACAATGTTCTATCCACGCCAAATTACGGCATCACAAAGGCCCTTGTTCTTTACGAAGGCAACGTTGCTGTTGAAGGCCCCGTGCTCTATTGCCCCACCTACATGGTCGCATGCCTGCTGCCCCCTGCGCCCGAAATGACGGCATCTTTGTAAGGGCGCGCAAGCGTTCAGAAGGGTGCTAGGCCAGTTTTCCACCTTGCTGCCGAAGCGCGGTTCTCGTGCAAAAAACACCCCGTGAATCCCCTTTCGTTGCTGTTCATGTCGCTGGATTTACTGTTCATGACAAATTGCAGATTTTTTTCACCTAATAAATTATGGTGTTTGCAGAAGTTAGATGAACAGTGCGCGCAAGCAGCGCCACAGAAAATAAAGCAAGGGGCAACATGATGAAGACGAAGAAATCGAACAAGGGCCTGGCACTGGTGCTAGCAGCCGTATTGGCACTAACCCCCATGGCAGGCTTCCCACTTACCGCGCTGGCAACAGGCGACACCGCTGCACCGAAAGCAGAGGCTCCTGCCACCGATGCCGCAGATGCTCCTGCCGCTGATGCCGGCGAAACCCCGCAACCTGATGCGCCCGCCACCGACGCGGACGCCAACACCAGCACCATCCCCGGCACTCCCGCGGCTGATGCCGGCGAAACCCCGCAAGCGGAAGCCCCTGCTACCGATGCCGATGCCAACCCAGATGCCGCAGGCTCTGCCACCAATCCCCCCGTCACAAGCGTGGTAGCCCCCGACCTTACAGCCAGCCCGCTGGCTCTCACTCCCACGACCGACCCCGCTGCAGCCAACGATGGTGTTGTGAATGAAAAGGATTTCCCCGATCCAACCTTTTGGACATACGTGCAGAAAGAATTTGACAAGAACGGGAATCAAACTTTAGATACCGACGAAATCTAAGCGTCGACAACGATTGATATCCACTGGAGCGATATTACTACACTGCAAGGGATTGAGTATTTTACCGACCTA
>JAVWGW010000182.1:0-2776 GCA_036640375.1 Raoultibacter sp.
TAGGTACTGCAGGAACAACAAGTTCGCGCGCAGCCTGAGCACATTTTGCTTGAATCTCTTTCACATCGAGAGAATCAACGGAATGAAACCCCTTCTCGGTGATCCCAAAAACAATCGAACCACCATTAGTGTTTGCAAAAGCAGATATTGTGTCTGTGGTCGTCTTGGGAAACCCACCCGCGGCACTTTTCAGCTCCCATTCCGCAAGGTCTGTTCCCGCTTCGCGCATGCGATCTACCGCACAAGCCAGTTCTTCATCGTTGTTAATACTCATGCTGTTCGCTTTCTTTACTACTGAGGTACTGGATGAGTAAAAGTTCCTAAGTTCCTAAGTAAAGTTCCTAAGTTCCTAAGTATACCTCTACAGTATTAAAAGACAGGTTACGGAAAGCGAATGGTTTTAGGAATCTTTGTTTACGCCGCTGCCGCGATGTTGTTTGAGGCGATCGCGTTGTGCGCGCAGTTCGCTGGGGCGCAACTGAGGCTCCCCCTGCTTGGATTGCGCTTTTGCCTCGTGGAAATAGCCCAGGCGGATGCGCAGGTATTCCCACACCAACAACACCAGCAGGATGCTCATCACGATAAGGTAGCCGATAACGATGCCCGGTAGGCCGGTGAATTGCACCAGCAGGATGGGTATAAACAGCGAAAAACCAAAGGCGATCAGGTACAACTTCGTCACCGCCTTTTGCTGGCGCAGCACAGTGATTACCTGGTAGAGAAAATCGATGGCCGCCGTAACGCCGCCCGCCACCAGCATGATGAAGCACAGCCCTCTGAACTGCTCGAAATCGATGCCGTACATGAAGCTCATCACGGGAATACCAATCCATCCCATGACAAAAATCATACCCAGTGTCAGCGCGATGATTAGGGCAAGCACCACCACCATCATAAGGTCGAATCGCTTGCGTTTTTCCACATCAGCCCACAGATTAGTCATGCGCACAAGCTGCGGCTTATAGATGAGCCCAATGGTCAGCAAAATCCCTTGTGCGGGGAAATAAAGCGCGTTGAAATACAGTTGGTTATCGTAACTTAAGACGCCTTCCATAACGAACTTGGGCATGTTGTCGACGAGCGCATAAAGAAACAGAGCCAAAAACAAGGGGAAACACTGCTTGAAAAGCGCGCGGATGCACCCCGCATTAAAGGTGCGGGATTTCGGCGTTTCCAGCAAAGCGAGGGGCAGCGTAAAAAGCACAAACGAAACCAGGGCAGCAAGCGCCATCGCAACGCTGGATACGGCTAAATTATGGGTGATGAGCAGGCATAACGAAAACACAATCAGAACCAAAATCGAGCGCACCGCCTGAGAAATGCCCGCCAGATAAAGCTTGCCCATCTGTTGCAAGCGCCCTTCATAGACATCGGCCAAACCGTCGATCATCTTATAGGAATACACGCCCATGCTGATGACCAGCATATCTTCGCCATAGCCACGCACCGCGCAGTAAATGCCGCCGACAAGCAGCATGATAGCGCAGGTAATCAGACGATTTATCTGGTAATCGGAAAACGAATGCGCCTCTTCAATATCGGAAACCTGGTAGGTGCGCACCCCGTAGTTGGCAACGATCATAAGCAGCATGCCCACCACAAACGCCATAGAAAACATGCCGGCCTGCTCCACGCCCACAAGCTGCGTGGCCACGATAGTAAGGGCAGGAAACACCATGCCCCAAGCGGTGATGCCGACGGTGTTCCAAATGTAGTCACGCGATGTGCGATTGGCGGCGTATTGTTCTTCCTGGGCGCCAAACGACCCTTCGGAAGCCGCCCCCAAAAGACGATTGAACCAGCCATTTACCGTACGCTCAATAAAGGTCGGCTTGCGTTGTTTTCCCTGCTGATCAGCCATTATACGCGCGCAATCCTTCCCGAGTGCCCCACCGGACACGCCACCCCGTCGTGTTGTTGTAACCCCATTATAAACGACACGAGCAACCCCCGCCCATCGTGGCACCCGTTGCAAGTTGAATCAACAAAGTAGCCGCCGTGACCGCGCAAAGCGCCGGTCACGCCCCTCCCCCGCAGCCCGCGCCGTGACCGCGAAGCTGGTCACGCGCTCTGCAGGTTGAATTCAACAACGTAAACGACAGGCGGTCTGTGGTGAGTCAGATAGGCGTGAAAGACCGAGCCGTACGAGCTAAGCGGACCTTGTACGTGTGCGACTGCGGCGAGAGGCTTGAACGCCTAGCTGGCCGCCACAGACCGCCGTCAGGCTGTTACAGCAGGCGGTAGGAAACCTGGCGCACTCCCCACTCACCCCAGGTGGCAGAGCCAAAGGCTTTCCACACGCCGGCAGCAAGATCGAGTGAGCGTCCGTATTTTTCGAAACCACCGGTATCGGTGATGGTGGCAACGACAACCTTATCGCCGTAGACGATTTCAACGGCCGAACCTAGCAGGTGAGCCTGCGATTCGGGGACGGCAACCGTGACGCTTTCTGTGGTCAACTTCACGCCGGAAGCCGTGGCATCCCAGCCCTGGTTGGTGTCAAGGTCATAGGCCGAAGCCATGCCCGTCATCCAGCCGGCGTCCGCGGTGTTGGGCACCAAGCGCGGTGCCGTGGGAAGCGGCGTGAGCGTGCCCACTTCGGCCGCTTTGGCCGCCGTGGCAGGATTGTGCGTATCGACCGCTGCTAAGGCAACCACAGGGTCGGGATCTTTTACGCTAATGGTGCGCGCAGAGGGGCGCTCAAGCGTCGTGCTTGATGCGGCATTGGCCGTGGCGGGTGCCACATCGGCGGCAATCTTGGCGCTGGGGGCTTGTT
>JAVWGW010000183.1:0-2749 GCA_036640375.1 Raoultibacter sp.
TTAGGCGCTTTGGCTGTTGCGGGCGGATCGTTGGCCGCAACGGAGTCCTTGTTTGGTTCTGCTGTGCCCCAGGCGCACGCCGAGGCCGAGGATAAGCTTGTATGGGGCCACTGCGCCATCAACTGCCCCGGACGTTGTGCGCTGAAGTTTCACGTGAAAGATGATGAAGTGGTTTGGGTCGATACCGATTCAAGCAAAGATGCCGCATGGGATGAACCCCAGGCGCGTGCCTGCTTGCGTGGGCGCACCTATCGCCGCTGGATGAATAGCCCCGACCGCATCAATTACCCCATGAAGCGCGTGGGCAAGCGTGGCGAAGGCAAGTTTGAGCAAATTAGCTGGGATGAGGCTATCGAAACCATTTCCAGCGAGCTGAAACGCGTTATTGAAACCTATGGCAACGAAGCGGTCTACATCGATTACGCAACGGGCTCTTCTGCCACGACGGCTCGCACCTTCAATCGCCTGATGGCTTTGTTGGGTGGCTACCTGAACTTCTACAACAGCTATTCAACGGCTCAAATTTCCTGCATTACCCCCTACGTTTTCGGCAACAAGCAAAGCGGCGGCAGCTCGTTTAAGACGGCCGACGACGCGGCGCTCATTTTGATTTTTGGTTCAAGCCCCACAGAAACACGCCAGGGTGGCTTGACCACGCATTACGACTGGGTGCGCCTGCGCGAAGAAACCAAGGGCAAAATCTACATGATTGACCCGCGTTTCAACGATTCGATTTCTGGCCACTCCGCTGAATGGCTGCCCATCAATCCGGGCACCGATGCCGCGTTGGTTGCCGCTATTGCCTATGAATTGATCCAGAACAAATGGGTCGATGAAGAATTTCTGCACACCTATTGCGTTGGTTACGACGAAGAAACTTTGCCCGCATCCGCCAAGGGGCAGAACAAATCATACAAGGATTACATCCTCGGTTTGGGCTATGACAAAGTGGAAAAGACCCCCGCGTGGGCGGCGCCTATCACGGGTATTTCTGCGGATAAAATTAAGGACCTTGCCAAAGAAGTGGGCACAACGCGCCCGCTGTACGTAAATCAGGGCTGGGGACCGCAGCGCCGCAGCAATGGTGAGTGGGGCGCTTGGGCCATCATGATGCTTCCTATTTTGACGGGGCAAATTGGTTTGCCTGGCACAAATAACGGCACCCGCGAAGATCGCTTCAGCATCGGGTTGCAGAGTATTCCCAGCCCGAAAAACCCGGTGAAAACCTCGATTCCCTGCTTCTTATTCACCGACGCTATCGACCATGGTGAAAAAATGACCGCCACACGTGACGGGGTCAAAGAAGCCGATGCGCTTAAAGTGGGCATCAAATACCTGATCAACTATGCGGGCAACTGCATGACCAACCAGCATTCCGACATCAACAAGGCGCACGATGTGCTTGTGGATGAATCGAAGTGCGAGTTCATTTTGGGCGTTGACACCGTACTGTGCGATTCGGTGAAATACGCCGACATTTTGCTGCCGGATATTTTCCGTTTTGAACAGGTGTCCCAGGTTGATACGGGCGGCGACGTTGCTTATATGGTTTCGGGCCAGCCCTGCACTTCGGTCAAGTTTGAACGCAAAAGCGGGTATGACATCTGCGCCCTCATCGCCGACAAGATGGGTGTGAAAGACAAGTTTACCGAAGGCAAAACGCAGGAAGAATGGATCAAGGAACTCTACGAAAAATCGCGCGCAAAAGACGCGAAGCTGCCCACCTACGATGAAGCGATGGAAATGGGCGTTTACACCCGTACGCGCGAAAAGGGCAAGATTTCCATGGACAAATTCCGCAAGGATCCCGTGGCAAGCGCGCTTGATACCCCTTCAGGCAAGATTGAAATTTACTCCGAAGACATTGCCAAACTGGCGGCAAAATGGGAAGTGCCCGAAGGCGACGTTCTTGCACCTATCGCCATGTATATTCCCGAATGGTATGGCGTTGAAAATCGCACCAAGGAATATCCCTTGCTGTGCACCGGCTTCCACTATCGCGGACGCACGCATTCTTCGTGGGGCGGCATTGAATTGCTGAAAGAAATCAATCCTCAGGAAGCGTGGATCAACCCCGTCGACGCCGAATCACGCGGAATTGTTCAGGGTGATACCGTGCGTGCCTTCAACGAATTTGGTGAAATCCGCCTTCTGGCGAAGGTTACGCCGAAAACTGTACCGGGCACCGTCGCTATTTCCCAGGGCGCGTGGCACAATGCCGACATGAACGGCGACCGCGTCGATCACGGTGGCTGCATCAACACCCTCACGACGCAGCGTCCGTCACCGCTTTCAAAGGGCAACCCGCAACACACGAACCTCTGCCAAGTCGCCAAGGCTTAAGCAGCGAGACTACGAAAGGAGTAAGAGATGACTCAGTACGCATTTTATTTCGACGGAACTCGCTGCACCGGTTGCAAAACCTGTGAGTTCGCCTGCAAAGATTATAAAGATTTGAATCAAGGGGTCGCTTACCGCAAGGTGTATGAAGTGACAAGCGGCGCAACAACGGCCGATGCCCAGGGCTGCTTCACCACCAACTGCATGAGCTATTCAGTTTCCCTATCGTGCAACCATTGCAGCGATCCGGCTTGCACAAAGGTGTGCCCGACGGGTGCTATGCACAAAAATGAAGAAACGGGCTTGGTGTCCGTTGATGCAGGCAAGTGCATCGGTTGCGGGTATTGCCACATGGCTTGCCCTTATAACGTCCCCAAGGTTGATCGCGAAAAGGGCCACTCGGTCAAGT
>JAVWGW010000184.1:0-2745 GCA_036640375.1 Raoultibacter sp.
AGCGCGCGGGCAAAACCAGCGGCTCTTCCAAACTTTCGTCGTAGTTGGGTTGGAAATCCACCGTTTCTTTTTCCAGGTCGCGCAAAATTTCCATGGCTGCTTTGCCCAGGCGCGCTTCGGTATAACGCATCGCGGCCGCGCTGTCCCCGTCGATAGATCCGAAGTTACCATGACCATCCACCAGGGGTAAGCGCATGGAAAATGGTTGCGCTAAACGCACCATGGCATCGTAGACCGCCGAGTCACCATGGGGATGATACTTGCCGATAACATCGCCGACGGTACGAGCGGATTTCATATGCTGGCGATTGGGTGTAAAACCGCTTTCATTCATGGCATACAAAATGCGCCGATGCACCGGTTTTAAACCGTCACGCACATCGGGCAGTGCGCGCGCAACGATAACGCTCATGGAATATTCCAAGAACGATGTCTTCATTTCCTTGCTCAGTTCGGCAGGAATAATTCTGCTACCGCTTAAATCGAGTTCTACGTTATCTGTCACGTTCAAGCTCCTTTTGTAACTTCACGATATAAAGGTATCGAAGGTTTAAAAATCGAGGAAGCGCACATCTTTGGCATGTTTGGTAATAAAATCTTTGCGCGGTTCTACCTGGTCGCCCATAAGTTCACTCACCACACGTTCCGATTCAATGGCATCGTCAATACCCACCTGCAGCAAAGAACGCGTATCGGGTTCCATCGTGGTTTCCCACAATTGTTGCGGATCCATTTCGCCCAAACCTTTGTAGCGCTGCAAATCAAATTTATCGGGATCGGGAAGGGCGGCCAGCACTTCTTTTAAGGCCTCTTCGTTAAAGATGTATTGCTCGATTTTCGTCGACTTCGTATTTTTCTTTTTCAAGCCGAATAAAGGGGGCTGCGCGATATAAATATAGCCGCGTTCGATCAGTTCGGGCATATAGCGATAGAAAAACGTGAGTAACAAGCAGCGAATATGGGCGCCGTCAACATCGGCGTCCGTCATGATGATAATGCGATGATAGCGCGCGTCATCGGCATTAAAATCTTCGCCAATGTTAGTACCAATGGCGGTGATCAACGAAGAAATAGTCTCGGATGAAATGGAACGATGAAGGCCAGCGCGTTCCACATTCAAAATTTTTCCGCGAAGCGGCAAAATCGCTTGGATTTTACGGTCACGTGCCTGCTTGGCAGAACCGCCTGCGGAATCACCTTCTACGATGAAAATTTCGGAATCAGCGGCCACTTTTGAAGAACAATCAGCCAGCTTGCCCGGCAGGGCAAAGGAATCAAGAACCCCTTTGCGGCGCGTCATTTCACGCGCTTTACGGGCAGCTTCGCGCGCCTTTAAGGCCTGCGTTGCTTTTGCAATAATTTTCTTTGCAGGCGTTGGATTTTCTTCTAAATATTCCGCTAAACCTTGAGTCACTGCATTTTGGACCAAGGGGCGAATTTCGCTATTGCCCAGTTTGGTTTTTGTTTGGCCTTCAAATTGAGGGTCATGCAATTTCACAGAAACGATCGCGGCAAGACCTTCACGGGTGTCGTCACCTGAAAGGTTGCTATCCTTTTCTTTAAGAATGCCCTTGCTACGCGAATATTCGTTGATAGTACGGGTAACGGCCTGCTTAAAGCCGTCTAAGTGTGTGCCACCTTCATGGGTATTGATATTGTTCGCGAAGGCTAAAACTGAATTTGTCGAATAGGATGTGGTCCACTGCATGGCCACTTCAACGGTGCCATCCTTGCTTTCTGCTTCAAAATAAATGGGTTTATGAATAATTTCTTTCCCTGTATTGAGAAACTTAACAAAATCCTGAATGCCACCTTCATAGTGAAATGTTTCGTTTTTCACGACGCCTTCGCTATCAACAACGCGCTCATCGCGCATCACAATAACCAAGCCTTTATTAAGGAAGGCCATTTCACGGAAGCGGCCCGCAAGCGTCGCATAATCAAACACTAAAGTTTCGGTGAATATCTCCGGATCAGGCCAAAAGGTTACTTCGGTGCCCGTGTGGGTTGAGGTGCCCACCTTATGCAGCTTTTCAACCGTTTTGCCGCGCTCTAAATCGATTTCATAGATACCGTTGTCGCGCGATACTTTTACCTCCATGCGGGAAGAAAGCGCGTTAACCACAGAAACGCCCACGCCATGCAAGCCGCCGGACACTTTATAGCCCTCGCCGCCAAACTTACCACCCGCATGCAAAATGGTCAGAACCACTTCTACCGTAGGGATTTTTTCTTTAGGATGTTTATCGATAGGAATACCACGGCCGTTGTCGATAACGGTTACTGAATTATCAGGGTGAATATTCACTTCGATTTTTGTACAAAAGCCGGCCAGCGCTTCGTCCACACCGTTGTCAACTACTTCATACACCAGGTGGTGAAGTCCGCGCGGACCCGTCGAACCAATATACATACCGGGACGTTTACGCACCGCCTCAAGACCCTCGAGTACCTGAATGTCAGCGCCATCATAATGATCGGGTTGTTTTTGAGCCACTCTCTACTCCTTTTTAAATTGCGTAAGAGAACTAACGCGCTCGATTCGTAACCTTTTTATTCTACCACAAGCAAGCGTTTCATACATGTAGTTTTTAAGGCGTTTGAGGCTATAGAGAGCTGTTTTAAGAGTTACTTAAACTACTTTTCGTTCTTTTTTCCCTAATTCCCTTTTTCCATTCTAAATCGCTCATAAGAGCCTTTTTAAGAGCTTGTTTCAGGGGTTCACTATCTATATGACCTAGAGCC
>JAVWGW010000185.1:0-2742 GCA_036640375.1 Raoultibacter sp.
CCGGCAGCGCTTTGGTAAGGGGGCAGTGTGTAGGTCAATTCGGGATTCATGAAGGCCACGCGAGGGCGGAGCAATTCACTGGGGTACCCGCTTTTTAGCCCCAATTCGTCGTTGGAAACAACCGTGTTTTTGCTGCCCTCGCTGCCCGCTGCAGGGATAGTCAACACGCACGCCATCGGCAGCACCGCGCTAAGCGCTGGCTTTTTCTCGAAAATTTCCCAGGCATCGCCCGCGTAATACACACCCGCCGCAACAGCCTTGGCAGAATCGATCACCGATCCGCCGCCCACAGCCAAAATCCAATCAACCTCTTGTTCGCGCGCCAACGCGATAGCTTCGCGCACCAAGGAAATTTCAGGGTTGGGGCGCACTCCGCCCAGTTCAACGTGGGCGATATGCGCCGCTTCAAGGGAGGCGACGATGCGCGCAAGCAGCCCGCTTTTCACCACGGAGTTTTTGCCATAGTGGATAAGCACCTTTTTTGCGCCACGCTGGGCAAGAACCTCGCCCACCTGCGCTTCCACATCACGGCCGAACACAAACTGCGTCGGTGAACAATAGGAGAAATTTTCCATATGAAACCCCTTTACCTTTGCGCGCACGCCTTAGCCGAGCGCCACATCCAATATCATCATCACCAAAAAACCCACCATCACGCCGATGGTGCCCACGTTGGAGCGTTCCCCCAAATGAGCTTCGGGGATAAGTTCTTCCACAACCACAAACATCATCGCGCCCGCCGAAAACGCAAGCATCCAGGGCATATAGGGCGCAATAACGCCCGCCAACAACACCACAAGACAGCCAAAAACCGGCTCGGCCAAACCCGAAAGCGCACCCATCGCAAACGCCTTCGGCGCGCTCATACCTTCCTGGCGCAAAGGAAGCGCCACGGCGGCCCCTTCGGGAATATTCTGAATGCCGATACCAATAGCAAGAGCGATTGCCGCAGAAAGCATGGCCGGATCGCCGCCCTGCTGGGAAGCCATCGCGAACAGCAGGCCCACGCTCATGCCTTCGGGAATATTGTGCAGCGTGATGGCCGAAAACAGCAACACAGGCCTGTTCCAGCGAGAAGGCAGCCCCTCGGCATCCTTTTCACCGGGATGCAAATGAGGCAGCAGGGCGTGAAGCCCCATCAAAAACACAACGCCCAAGGCAAATCCGCCGGCCGCAGGAATCCACCCCGCCTGACCTGCCGCCTCCGCCTGGTCAATCGCCGGAATAAGCAGCGACCACACAGAAGCGGCAATCATAACGCCTGCCGCAAAACCCAAAAAGAGCCGTTGGGCAAAACGGCTATCTTTCTTGCGGAAGAAAAATACGCTGGCCGCGCCCAGTGTTGTCATCAAAAACGTGAAGCCCGTGCCCGCTGCGGCCCACAAAAGTGCTTGCTGCATGTACGCTCGTTTCTCCTATACGCAACGGCGGGGGCAAGCTGCGCCCCACACCGTCAAAAATGATTGCTTAGGGGCGCTGTTTACTTCCCCAGGTAAGCGATGATATCGCTTGATTCATACAAAGGCTTACCGTCGATGAACAGGCAGGGCACTTGCGCCTTGCCACCCACGCGCAGCAATTCGGCGCGTGCTTCGGGGTCTTGCACAATGTCGCGCAGGGTAACTTCGCTGTTGTTCGCTTCGATAAAGCGAAATACTTTCTGGCAATACGGGCACGCATCTTTTTTATAGAGCACTAATTCTGACATGTTAGTTCCTTTCAGTCCGAGCGGCGGCCAGACGCTTATTGCGCTGTGGCCAAGGGGCTGGGCATGGTGTAGACGCGGGCGGCATATTCCCGGTCAAGATCATAGAGGGCCTTGGCGTCGGCACCAAACAGCTTCATTTTCGTAATCATTTCTTCGGCATTGGCCTCTTCTTCGCCCTGTTCTTCGATAAACCAATCAAGAAACTTCATGCTGCGGAAATCGCGCACTTCATAGGCCGCTTCATAGATGGCGTTGATAAGCGCTGTGACATATTTTTCGTGCGTGAGGCCTTCTTCAAGCGGATCGATATAGTTGGCGAAGGTTTTGTCGGGCTGGTCGATGGCCAGCAGCTTGACCGCACGATTATTTTCGTGCAAATAGTTGCGGAAAATAAGCGCATGATCGCGTTCTTCGGCCGCCTGAATCATGTACCAATTTGCAAAGCCGCTTAAGCCTTCTTCTTCATAATAATCGGCAAAAGACATGTAGAGGTAAGCCGAGTACAATTCTTTGTTGATTTGATCGTTGAGCAGCGTATACACTTTTTCATCCATGATGATTCCTTTCGTCGTGAGCGCGGTGCACCCTCTTGGTTAGCATCCCATTTTGGGAGGTATTTTTACCGCTTCACTATACAAGGAAATCAGCTTCGTAGCCACACAACCAACCAAGCACACACAACGAAAACCGCAAGGCCCCCTACACGCGCCCCTCACCGTCCAACCCAAAAAAATCATAGTGTTTTTCGCAAAAATGGCTGCGGCTCAGGACGGGGTTGGCGGGGGTTGCGCTATTGTTCGCTATTTACCAAATCGATCAGTTCGTGGCGCACGTGGATGGCGAGTTTTTGGTAGATGCTTTTCACATGGGATTTCACCGTGTTTTCGGAAACGAAAAGCTTTTCTGAAATGGTGGGCATCGTGTAGCCCTGGGCAAGCAGCTTGAATATCTCGGTTTCGCGCGGGGTGAAACGGTGCGCCTGCGCCAATGCGTCGCAGCGTTCTTCCCGTTGCGTGCGCGGGGTTGCAGCAACT
>JAVWGW010000186.1:0-2704 GCA_036640375.1 Raoultibacter sp.
GTCTGTTGCCCATTGCACTGTGGCGTGTTTGCTTATGTGAAAGAGGAATGCTATGAGTTTGGGCCATGCTTCCCGTTTCGTGCCTTCTCGGTTTGTTTGCCTGTTGGCGGCAGCCTGCATCGCCGCGTTTCTTGCGCTTGCGGTTTTCCCCGGCAGCGCTTATGCCGCAACAAACATCAAAATGCAGGATAAGCAAGCCTACAATATCTCTGACATCTGGGGTGCAACGTGGCTTACCTGCGATAAGGGTGGCACCTATTACGTGTACGGCAGCAGTGACTTCGTAATCATGTATGTCGATGTTCCTAAAGGCCAAACCGCTAATATTGTTTTTGGTAATACGAAAATAGATCCCTCACAGCGTGCTCCAGGAATCTCCTTTGTTGACCGCCCCGCCATTAGGATTGAGGATACGGGGGGAACGGTCAACCTGGTAACCCAGCCCGGCGTGCAAGCGGAGTTTAAAGGTATGGGGTCTACCCCTGCAATTCGCAAGGATGGCACGACGACCAAACTGCTTTTCACTACGGAAGACCCCAAAAATCCCGGCACCTTGGTGGCTCGCGCATACTTTGATGCCTACCGCACCTGCGCCATCGGCTGTGATGGCACGTGGATGACGCCCCTGCGCGCACGCACCACAGGAAACATCGAGTTTCGAAGCGGAAGGATAGAAGCCTACGGATCACAGGGAACTACGGGCGGTCCGGGAATCGGTGCCGATTGCAACAGCAATGTGGATGGCTTGCTGTTTTCCGGCGCGGATGTGAAGGCTGTGGCGGGTGATACAACCACGGCGGCCATCGGTACGGCATCAGCCCAAATTCCTACCATCGTTCCTTTACCGGCCGGCTGGTTTCATGGCTGCTACACCGCCAACATCAGCATTACCGGCGGAAGTGTGGAAACGTCGCGCCACCGCAGCGAATCGGGAAGCGAGGGCGACGGTGGCGGCGCGGGCATCGGTGGCGGCGCGGGCATAAGCGCCAGAAATATTAGCATTTCTGGGGGCACCGTTAAAGCCGAAGGCGGCTGTGAGGCAGCGGGCATCGGCGGCGGTATCTATGGCGACGGTACGAATATCAGAATTACCGGCGGGACGGTACAGGCATCGGGTGGAGGATCGGGCATTGGGGGAGGCGAAGCCGACGGAGGCATGTCGATGCCCCCGGTCGTTGGGGCTTCTGCTGGCAGTGCTGCACGCCTGCAATCGGGCACGAGCTATGGCGATGCCTCCGTTTACATCAGCGGTGGTGATGTAAGGGCAAGCGTAAGTTCGCGCCCTGCCGATGGCAGCAAAACCAATGGCGTGGGCATAGGCAGTTGGAAATCGGGCAAAAGCAACGGCGAGGTCGTTATCACCGGTGGAAAAGTTGTTGCAACCGGCAGCAAGTCAGGCGCCGGCATCGGCTGCGCTACCGGGTATTACACGCGCGGCTGCTTAAAACGCGTGGCTATTTCAGGAGGCCTTGTCACGGCTATCGGCGGTGAATCTGCGCCCGGTATCGGTGGTGCGGCCTTGGACAGTACCGGCACGGTGCTCTCCGAAATTTCTTTGTCGGGCGGTACGATTGTTGCCCAGGCGGGAAGCAACTTCCCCCACGATATCAGCGGCAGCAGTGGGCCTGGCGGCAATACCCCCCTCTATTTCAGTGGCGGCAACATTAAAACCGCGAAGGGTGTCTACGGGCAGCCCTCGCGCAAGCGTGGCGGCGTGGCGGTTTACCAAAACAAGCTGCAACTAGAAACCTTCGGTCATACGGTCAACAAAGAAGCGCTTACTTCTTTTGTATCCCTTGGCACAACGGGAAACTACGATTACGGCCAGCGCGATATACGGCTGTTTGATGAAAACGATAGGCTTTGGGTGTGGCTACCGCAGGATGTTTCCGCTTCCTCAGTTGTGCTGAATAAATCGTTTTTGCTCAGCAAGTCGGTGACAAGTTTCACGGGCATAACGCAGCCGAAAACCGGTGGCGCACTGTATCCGCCCATAGAGGCGACGCTTTTAGCGGGGGGTGGTGTAGTCAAAGGTTCGGCGAAGCTTTGCCAGGGCAGCGCGACGGTAACTGAACTGCAACACCCCACCTGGGCAGGGCATGTGGTAACGGGATATTCCAAGGGTGCGGCAGGGAAAATACCGGCGCTGGGCTCTGATGGCACCCTTGTTGCCAGTGTGCCCGAATTAACGGATGAACAGGGTCGTTTCATCGGTGCCACGCAGGCAACTTTTACCGGCGGCCTACTTTTACATACGCAATGGAAGGCGAACACCTATACGCTGCGCTTCGATGCGAACAAGCCCGACCGGGCAAGCAAGCAAATTGCGCAAACCATGCCTGATCAGCCTATGACCTGCGGCATCCCGGCGCCCTTGAGCGCGAATGCCTACACCCTTGCTGGATGGCGCTTTGACGGCTGGAACGATAAACCCGATGGCACGGGCACAAGCTATGCCGATGCTGCCGAAGTGGCCGATCTAAGCCTTGAAGATGGCGCGGTGGTCACGCTCTACGCCCAATGGACGGCCAAACCCTACACCGTCCAGTTTGCTCCGGGGGAACTGGCCACCCAGCCTCCGATGGGCGCTATTACCTTAAGCTTTGACACTCCTGCGAAACTTCCTAAAAATACGTTTTCTGCTGCGGATAAGTTTTTCGTGGGCTGGAGTACGCCAGCACTAGGCCACCTTTATAGCGATGAG
>JAVWGW010000187.1:0-2694 GCA_036640375.1 Raoultibacter sp.
CAAAAACACGATGTCAACCTGCGAAAAATCAATATGTTCGCCGTGGCGCACCATGACAACCTCAACGGGAATAGCACGCCATTCGCAGCGTTTGCGCAGGCAGGTGACGTTGCCGCCATCGCCGTAGAGGTTGAGCAAATCGGGGAACAGGTAGGCAATTTTGAGCGCTTGCGTCGGCTGCGTTAGTTGCGTCGCTTGCATCGCTTAATCCTCCTTTACGGCGGGTGCCGTCATCTGCGTCAATTCGGCGTGCACGGGTGGCAACGCCGTATAGTTTGCAATCAGGTACACGCTGCGCGCGCTGGGCGTGTCAGCAATATGGGCAAACACGTCGGCGGCACCCTCGACCAAAACCGAAGTGATCCCTGCATATTTCAGCCGCACCTGAACATCGTTTTTGCGCAGGCCACCCGCAAAAACCATCACATCGGGCTGTGCGGCCAGCTCTTCAAAATCAACATCCCACAACCAGGAAACATCGTGGCCGTCGCCCTCTTTATCGTTGACAAAAAAGGCAACCGCACACGGCGCATCATCTTGAATAATCAGCTTCATGTTCTGGTTGAAGCCGGTGGGGTTTTTTGCCAAGTTCAGCAAAACCGAGCGCCCCGCAACCACAAAATCTTGCAAGCGCCCGTTTTGCGGATCGTAGGCATCGACCGCTTTCTGGAAGTTTTCGCACGAACACCCGGCAAGATGCGCCGCAGTAAACGTAGCCAACAGGTTATACACCATGTAAGCACCGCTGTAGCGCGACTGAATGGCGGCCACTTTGTGCGGCTTTTCGGCGATGAGCGTTTCCACTGCGAAGGCAAGCCCCTCTTTGCCCACACGCACATCGCGCGCTGCAAAATCAAGCTGCGCCCGCTTGAACCCGCAGGTGGGGCAAGCAAAATCACCCAGCTGCCCATATTGGCGATAGGTATAACCCAGCATGCTCGCGCACATCTGGCACATCTGGGCATCGGCCACCGTGTTTTGCTCCAGATGCAAATCTTCCCCTATCCCAAAGGCGATAGTTTTATTGGGTGCCTTCAGGGCAATGGCGGCGCACAGTGGATCATCGGCGTTATACACCAGCACCGTTTCAGGCGACGCTGCCAAGGCCCCGATGATGCTTTCCTGAATGCGGTCGATTTCGCCACAGCGATCAAGCTGATCGCGAAACAGGTTGAGCAACACCAGATAGCGGGAACGCAGCTGCGGCAAAATTTTAGCCAGCCACAGCTCGTCGCTTTCAAATACGCCCCAGTCGGCCGCGCCGCCATGCAAAAGCGCGCTTGCCACACCCGAATCCAAGTTGGCTCCGGTGCGGTTGCAAATCACCGTTTCACCTGCGGTTTCCAAAGCATCCGCCAACAGATTACACGTGGTTGTTTTGCCGTTTGTGCCGCACACGACAAGGGATCCCTTCCGCAACTTAGGTGCCAGATCGGCGATTATGCGCGGGTCAACGTACAGCGCAATCTTTCCGGGGAAATTCGCCGCCGGGCGATGAAACACGTTTTTCAGCACCCATGTGCTTGCAGCGCTGATGCCTTCAGCACACACCTTTCGAACGCCCATTGCACTTCCCTTCACGCTTTCCCAGCCGGCCCGACACAAGATTTGTTCAGTATACCCGTTGCACCGCGCCCCCTTATAAACGACACTAGGCTTTCATACAGATTTCAGGTAGAATGATGACCTGAACAGACAGATATGGAAAATGTCTATCGCTTTTCGCTTCACACAAAATGCTTGCTATATTGGTACAATACGCCACGAACAAAGCGAACCCGGAGACTACGTGACGGAACCTTATGCATATAACGATCGCCCATCCGCCCCGGGCGCAGCGCGCAATCGCCGCGAAACCCCTGCACGCGCACAGGGGGAAAATCTCTATGCGCGGGATCGCTCTGCCGCACAAGGTCAACCATCCCAGCGCGCCACCACACGCATTGCGCGCGCCGCACAACCGCGCACCCACTATAATGCGCGCGAGGAAGCAACCGGCCGCACAGCGCAAAACCGCACGGCGCAAAGTCACCCCCGCAACGAACCTGCCGCCTACCGCGATAGCAGCCGCTATCTCAATCGCAATCACCCGGCTCCCAAAAAACGCCGCTCTTTTGTAAAGCCGCTGCTAACAGTAGGTGTTGCTGCTCTTTGCGCCTTCGGCCTGTGGGGATTTGTGCAAGCTCAGCCCATCACCGTAACCGTCAACGGCCTTGAGCATCAATTGGGCGGCGAAAAAAACTTGGACACCGTGTTTGCGGAAAGCTTTGCCTCACCCAACCCCGGCAACCTTATCGCCGTTGATGATTCGCTGCTTGAAGAAGGCAAGGGTCACCCGTATTCGGCAACCGTCAACGGGGAAATCGTAACCGATACCAAAAAGCCTTTGCCCCAAGGCGCCGCCATAGAAATCACCGACGGCGGCAACATCACCGAAGAAGCCACCAGCGCCGAAGAGGTCATCCCCGCCCAGGCCATTGAACAGGGTGTCGGAGCAATTCACCAGGTAACCCAGCTAGGCCAAGACGGCGCGCGGTCGACCTTAACCGGCAAGGTGTCGGGCAAAACCGTCACGAAAGACACCGCCCAAATGCAGCCGCGCATCTATGAAAAATATGCCGTCGACACCCAAGGCGACAAAGTGGTGGCACTCACCTTCGATGATGGCCCTTGGCCCGGTTCGACCGAAGGCAT
>JAVWGW010000188.1:0-2638 GCA_036640375.1 Raoultibacter sp.
ATCTTACCTCAAGCAAAACACCAGCTTGTCAGTATTTTTTGGCCGCAAAAAACATGAAAATACTTATCCACATGCCAAAAAGAAACCCCCTTCGTCGCCATCAGCGTCAAAGGGGGTTTTCCACATTTTCCACAACGTGATATTGGGGAAAACTATTTTTGAAACAAAACCAAATGCCTACTTGCTTTCGGCTTCAAGAACTTCGCCAACCGTTTCGGCAGCCTCCGCGGCAGGCTGCGCGTCGCCAGCTTCCACAACGATGGCGTCTTCCGCAGTTTTCAGTTCTTCGGCGGCCTGCGCCGCTTCCATCGCTTCGGCAGAGCCGACGGAGATTTTCAGCGTCGCTTTGATGTCGCGATAGATGGACAGTGTGACTTCGTGGTTGCCGGCAACCTTGATGGGAGCCTTCAGATCCAGACGCTTCTTGTCCAGTTCGATGTTGAGCTCTTTTTGCACAGCATCGGCGATCATCTGGGCGGTGACCGAACCGAACAGCTGGCCTTCTTCGCCCACCTTCGCTTCGACCTTAACCACGCAACCAGCAAGGGATTCCTTGAGTTTGGCGGCATCGGCCAGACGATTTTCTTCGCGCGAAGCAATGGTGTGCTTGCGCTGTTCGAGTTGCTTCAGTTGACCAGGCGTAGCCTTGATCGCAATTTTTCTCGGAAGCAGGTAGTTGTTGGCAAAGCCGCTTGTAACCTCAACGACATCGCCTTCGCCACCCTTTCCCTTCAATTCCTGAAGTAAGATAACTTTCATTACTAACCCCCTTCAGGCTTAGCGGCTATTGCGGCGGTCGCCACGACCGCTGACGGCGGGAACCGCGTAAGGCATCAAAGCCATTTCGCGGGCGCGCTTCACAGCGTTCGCGATGTCGCGCTGGTGCTGAGTGCAGGCACCGGTGACGCGACGGGGTTTGATCTTACCGCGGTCAGTTACATATTTACGCAGCATGTTGGTATCTTTGTAGTCGAGATACTTGCTATCTTCCTTGCAGAATTGGCAGTATTTACGACGAGGTTGCTTTGCGTAATCGGACATAGTGAACCTCTTTTCGTTTTAAAACGGGATGTCTTCGTCGTAGACCGAAGCATCAACCACCGGCGCGGCCGGTGCGGGTGCAGCAGAGGGTTGCATAGGCGCAGGAGTGTGTGAAGCGTTGTTATCGCCACGAGCTGACATAAATTCAAGCTCGTCGACAATCACTTCCAACTTGCTGCGTTTTTGACCATCGCGTTCCCATTGGCTCCAGCGAAGCTTACCCTCGATTGAAACTTTCGTACCCTTAAAAATGTAGCGCGAAAGGCTTTCTGCTCGGGTGCCGAACATAGTGCAATCGATAAAGTTCGGGTAATCTTCCCATTCGCCTGTTTGCTGGTTTTTGCGACGGTCATTAACCGCTACGCCAAAGCCAAGCACAGGCAAGCCACCTGCGGTTGCACGCAGTTCGGGGTCACGCGTTAAGTTGCCACTGATAATCACACGGTTGATACTCATAAGTTCTACCTCTTTCATGCTTGGGGGAACGTGTCCCTCCGGTCCTTATATGCCTTTAATCGCGATCTTCACGGCGTACAATCATATGACGCTCAACGGCGTCGGCGATACGCAGTACACGATCGAATTCGGCAATAGTTGCAGGATCGGCATGAAAATCAATAAGGGTGTAGTTACCATCGGTCAGACCGTTGATTTCATAGGCCAGTTTACGCTTGCCCCAATCCTCAACATTATCAATAACACCATTGCCATCGGCAATCGTGGTCTCAATACGTTTCATGGTTGCAATACGAGATTCTTCGTCGATAGACGGAGATACAAAAAACAAAAGTTCATAAGCCTTCATCAGCTCACCTCCTTTGGACTTAACGGCTTCGGGCTGTTGAAGGCATTACCGAAGCAGGAAATTGCTCGGGTTAGCTTACCAGAGCCCCGCCCCCAGCGCAAACCGCAGCTATTGCGCGCTTCACGTGGTGCCCACATCTTCCTTCGTTGACCTTTGCCGATCCCTTTATGCTTCCAGTATGGCAGAGAAACCTTACCGCAAACACGCAAAAAGCTTCCACCGATTCGATGGAAGCTTACCGTTTTTCATGCGAAATCTAACTTTTTCTTACAAAACCTTACGTAAACCTTGCGTAGACCTTACAGCTCTTCGTCATCAACGGGGAAGTTGTCGTCGTTGGCCGCTTCAAAGGCTTCAGCTTCTTCTTCGGTGGGCTGTTTTAAGGCCGCCATGAAATTGGGGGATTCACCCACATAGGCAGGCTCGGCCTCAAACACCGGCGCCTCTTCCTTTACTTCGTATAAATACCCTACGGCAACGCCTTGGTCTTCCCCGGCCAGGCCACCTTCGGCGATAATCGCATCTTTGGTGCCATCGTCGGTATCGATATAGCCGTCGTAGCAAAACGCATAGGCAAGAGCGCCGCGGGCACCCTCCACCGTTTTACGCGCAAAATCGAAGCATTCTTCCGCCGATTCGCCAGGGTGGCTTTCGATGAACAGGTTATCTTTTACCACCAGCGCGGTAAACGGCACCACTTGGGCGCCGGCTTCCATTTTCGTGCGCGCTTCTTCCAAAACGTAGAGCAACACCTTTTCAAGCGTTTCATCTATTTCAGGAACCTCGGTATTT
>JAVWGW010000189.1:0-2628 GCA_036640375.1 Raoultibacter sp.
ACATCGCGCGCGCCAAAGCGGAACTGATTGCGGCCTTGCCGCCTCACACGGGCCATGCCTTCCTTAACGCCGCCGACAATTACAGCGCCTTTGTGTGCGAAGTTGCCGGTGTTGCTTCCCGCGGCATCAAGCTGTGCCAATTCGATGGTTCACCAGCGCCTGCACAGGATGCAGATGTGTTTGCCAGCGACATCGCGCTTGATGCTTCGGGCTGCCCGCGCTTTACGCTGCATACCCCCACGGGCACAGCGCCCTGCGCCCTGCGGCTGCGCGGTTTGCACAACGTGCACAATGCCTGCGCGGCGGCCGCTGTGGGCAGCGGTCTGGGCATGGATGTTGCCGCCATTGCCGCTGCGCTCAACACTTCAGAGCCCGAAGCGGGGCGCCAAGAGGTGCTGTATACCCGCGATGGCGTCACGGTCATACATGATGCCTACAACGCCAACCCCGATTCCATGCGCGCTTCGCTGCTGCTGTTCGATGCACTCGATGTGCGCGGAAAGCGTATCGCTGTTTTGGGCGATATGGGTGAGTTGGGCGATTTTGCCTTGGCGTGCCACGAAGAAGTGGGAAAGCTTGTCGCAAGGCTTGATGTGGATTACCTTATCTGCATTGGTGATCTAGCAACACATATTTCTTCTGCCGCGCAGGCACAGGGCATGGCTGCCACGTGTATACTTGAAACACAATCGATTGCAGAAGCATTGACTGCACTGGAAATGCGCCTTGAGCCTGAAGATGCGGTGTTGGTTAAGGCATCGCATTCCATGGGGCTTGAACGTATTGTCGGGGGGCTTGTTAACTAGATGTTTACCATTTTTGCGCAGTATCCGACCTTTCTTGTTTTTCTTTCCATCGTGATGGCCGCCGCCCTCACGATGATTTTGACCCCGCTGTGGATTAAATTTTTGCGGGCAAGCAAAATAGGCCAGCAGGTGCGTGCCGATGGCCCGCAAAGCCATCTGGTCAAGCAGGGCACGCCCACCATGGGCGGCGTTATCATGCTTATCGCCGCTGCCTTAAGTGTGCTTGTGGTGGCGCAACCCACGCCCGATACCTTTTTGCTGCTGGGGGCCACCTTGGCCACGGGGGCTTTGGGTTTGTTCGACGATATGTCCAAGGTGGTAAAAGAGCGTTCGCTGGGCTTAACCCCGAAGGCGAAGCTTATCGGGCAGTTTGCTATCGCAACGGCGTTTTGCCTGGTGGCGGTTAACGTGCTGGATATTGCCCCCACGGTTGATATCCCCTTTATTTACACCTTTGATTTGGGCGTGCTTACCACGGTGCTTCCTATTGGCGATGGCATTGCCATTCCGTGGCTCTACCTTATTTTCGTCAACATCTTGCTTGTGGGAATGTGTAACGCGGTCAACTTAACCGACGGCCTTGACGGTTTGGCGGGCGGCACGGTCATGATCGTCATGATTGTCATGGCGGCCATCGCCTATCGCAGCGATGCTTTGGATAGCGCCATTTTTGCCGCAGCCATTGCGGGTGCCTGCATCGGTTTTTTGTGGTTCAATTCCTATCCGGCCGACATTTTCATGGGCGACACGGGTTCGCTGGCTTTGGGCATGGGGCTGGGCTGCTTGGCGGTGCTGACGAAAACGGAATTTTGCACGCTCATCATCGGTGGCCTGTTCGTCGCCGAAGCGGTTTCTGTTATGTTGCAGGTGTTTTACTACAAGCGCACGAAAAAACGCCTGTTTCTTATGGCACCTTTGCATCACCACTTTGAGAAAAAGGGCTGGAGCGAAACGAAGGTGGTCGTGCGGTTTTGGATCGTTTCGGGCCTGTTGGCTGCCACGGGCTTCTCCTTATATTTTGCCGAATCCTTGGCGGCCGTGTTAGCGGCGGTGCTGTAGTATGGCCGCGGCGATCGCTTTGCAAGAAGGCCGAAATTACGCGCCCGTTTCCCTGGGGCGCGTGCTGGTTTTAGGGCTGGGAACCTCGGGCGCAGCGGTGGCGCATTACTGCTGCCACACGGCGGCTGATCGCGTGGATGCCCTGGTTGTGGCAGCGGGCGCGCGCAACAGCGAGGCCGCGCCGCAGGCGGCCGAATGTGAGGCCGCAGGCGCGCGGGTGATTTTCGACCACTATGCCATCGAAGGCAAGTTTGATCTGTGCATTGCAAGCCCGGGCATCTCTCAGTTTTCCGATTTTTATCGCAGCGCGCAGGCGGCTTCCACCGAAATTATCAGCGAAGTGGAATTTGCCTGGCGCGAAAGCAGAACGCAGGCGCGTTGGGTGGCAGTCACCGGCACAAATGGCAAAACCACCACGACGGCGCTTGTGGCCAGCTTGCTGTGCGCAGGCGGCGTGGCGGCGCGCGCGGTGGGCAACATTGGCGATACCTGCATCGAAGCGGTGGCCGCCGATAAAACTGAGGTGTTTGTGGCCGAAGTGTCTTCCTACCAGCTGGCATCCACCCAGCGGTTTGCGCCGCAGGTGGCCATCTTGCTCAACATTACGCCCGATCACATCAAGTGGCACAAAACGCACGAGGCCTATGTGGCCGCAAAGCTTAAGGTGTTGGCCAACTTAAGCCACACCGAAGGCGCGGTGTGCGTGGCCGATGCCACCAACGAAGAAGTGCGCAAGCAGGTGAAGCTTTTGCGTGCCCAAAGT
>JAVWGW010000190.1:0-2594 GCA_036640375.1 Raoultibacter sp.
AAGTGGTGCTGATGGGCGGCATCACGCAGACGCTCGCCTTCAACGGCAGCATTATGAACGAGCTCAACTTTTCGTGCGACCCGCAGGCCACCTTAGCCGTGCTCGATGCGGCCAACCGGGGCGCAAACATCGTGGTGGCCACGGCCAACAACTGCCTTCCCTGCCACTTTTTTCCTGAGGAATTTAAGCGCGAGCTTACGCTGGGCGATTGCGCAGACGGGGGCTATTTGTATCGCAGCTGCGCCCCTTGGTTCGACACCATGCAAGCCCGCTACGGGATCGATGGTTTTTGCTGTTGGGATGTGCTGGTCAGCGCCTATATTGTGCACCCGCAGCTGTTCACCGACGACGCGATGGATGTTGCTCTAAACCCGCGGCTGCTGGCGGCTGGGTTTTTGGAGGCCGCGGCGCACCTGGCGCCGTCGATGCCCCAGGCGACCCCGATGCCCCAGGCTCACATTGGCGTACCGCGCATTAAAGATGCGGAAGCCTTGTGCGCGCTTGCCTATCAATCGTGGCGCGCGGCCTTGCAAGCCTGCGCTAACAAGGGGTAGAATCAACGGATGTGCGGCGTGCGCTGTGGTGTCCCGCCGCGCGTTACCCGATAAGACTTTCCCCATGCAACGAAAGAGGGAGAAAGAAGGAGATATGGCAGAAGAAGAGTGCACCCATGAATGTTCCGGCTGTTCAGTCGGCGATTGCGACGATCGCGCCGCAGCGGCTAGCGCGATTTTAACCCCCAACGCCCAGTCGAGCATCAAGCACGTTATCGGGGTTGTTTCCGGCAAAGGCGGCGTGGGCAAATCGCTTGTGACCAGCTTGCTTGCCAGCGAACTGCAAAAGCGCGGCAAGAAAATCGGCATCCTTGACGCCGATGTGACCGGGCCTTCCATCCCTAAAACCTTTGGCGTGAGCAATCCGCTCACCGCGAATGAAGATGGCATCGTGCCTGCTCAAACACAGAGCGGTATCAAGATAGTGTCGGTCAACCTCATGCTTCCCAACGAAACTTTGCCCGTAGCTTGGCGCGGCCCGGTCGTTTCCGGCATCGTGCGTCAGTTTTTCAACGAAGTCAGCTGGGGCGATATTGATTATCTGTTCGTCGATATGCCCCCGGGCACATCCGACGTGCTTTTGACCGTGTTCCAATCGCTGCCCGTCGATGGCATCGTTACCGTTTCGGCGCCGCAAGAACTGGTGGCCATGATTGTGGGCAAAGCTGTGCACCTGGCGCAGGATATGAATGTTGACCTGCTGGGACTTGTTGAAAACATGGCCTATTTCACCTGCGACGACTGCGGCAAGAAGCACTATATCTTCGGTGAACCCCAAGGCAAACAGGTGGCGGAAAAATACAGCATTCCCGCTTACGCCACGCTGCCCATCGATCCCGAATTTGCGCGCAGCTGCGATAGTGGCCAAGTGGAAAGCTACGATGTGGGCGCGGCGCTCGACCCCATTATCGCGCAGATCGAGAAAATCGACGCGTAAGGCAAGCACCTGCGGCAACAAAAAACTCTCCATCCGGGGAGTTTTTTTGTTGGCGCTCTATTCTTCTTCCGGCATGGGGTGATTATCGAAATAGCCCGTTTGGCCACGCACTTGCCAAGCGCAGATGGCCAACACCACAATAACCGCGCCCGATATGATGGCCGTCACATCGATAAGCCCCTGCGAAATGCTGCTTACCAGCGACCATGCGGTCAAAACGGCATCGATAAGCGCAATCCAAAAAAACAGCGCGATCTTCTTCGGATTCTTCGCGCCGCGCAGCCCCAAAAACCCCGAAACAACGTTTATGAAGGCACCCACGATGGAAGCGACCCCCATAAAGAACAGCAGCGATTTCGCATCCTCAGGAGTGCGGATGACTGCGTCGACACCCTGTATGCCGCTTAAATCGGCAAACTGGGCGAACAAAATCATGCCCACGCCCAGCAGCAATCCCAAAACTGCCCACGCCACCATCACCAGACACAGGCGCATAAGCCATATTTGCCACACGGTCATGGGCACCCCGTCATCCCCCACAGGGATTGGCTTGTTTTTCTTTTCGACCATCAAGCGCCTTTCGTTTGCGATTAAACACGACCGCCATTATACGCAATAACCCCTTGGCGCCTAAAGGGAACAAGTCGTTTGACAATCAGCTGTTTACTTTGAAAACAAGAATCGCCCGCCCACCCCGCAGCCCACCGCTTTCACGGTTGAGCTAACGGCAGGCAGCAAGGCGACGCTAAACGCACTCTAGCGCCTGCTCGACCGTTGCGCGTAAAAACTCCGAACGCGTTTCTCCCAATTGCTTTGCGGTGGTGTCGAGTTTTGTCAGTCGCGATTTTGGCATTTTAAAGGTAATTGAAATCAATTCTTCATCGGATAGCCGAGGCCTTCCCACTACAATTTCACGACCTTTACCAGGTAAATTGCCGCTTTCATACGCCTCTGCCCACCGGTCGAGCATCTCATCGGTAATTTTGACTCCATTTTTAGCTGTAAACGTCATATCTACCTTCCCAAGCCGCTTATCCCCAGTTCCTTCAAAATACCACGTGTCGCCCTCATAGCATGAAAGACCAACCAACCGTCGCCTGTTA
>JAVWGW010000191.1:0-2579 GCA_036640375.1 Raoultibacter sp.
GACGATTGGTCGCAGTTAAAAAAGGATGACTTCATGTGGATGCATCAGGCATCTTCAAAGGGAATCAACCTGGTCATGGGCAATTGGGTGGACAGCATCGACGAAGACAAGCGCGTGGTGATGTTTCGTTCCGACACCCGCGTTGACACAACGCAGCCCGATGGCGCAGCACCTATGAAGCTGTGTTATGACACCGTTGCCTGGTCATACACCTTTGAAGTGACCGAGCTTGACGAATTGCACAGCCGCCTACGCGTTCGCCTGCACGCTCACTGGAAACCCTTTGTGCTTGGATGGCTGCCCTTCGTTTTGTTTGTGTTTGGGTCAACCTGCGTCATGAACACGGGATACATGAGCCGCTTAAGGAAACTCTGCAACGGCACGCTCTATATCTCCAACAAGTATTTAAGCAATGAAAACATGTCACCAGAAGATCCTATTTTCAAGTAAGCGAAAGATGAAGGGAGGAAAAACGATGGAAAAGAAAAACAGTTTTGAAGGCTTGTTGCTGATTTCGGGCGTGATTTTACTGGCTGGTGCTGCGGGCGTGGCACTGTTGGGCGGTGAATTTTTGAGCCTTCAAATCGTGGGATGGGCTCTGATTTTTGCGGTATTCTTCCGCTTTGCCAATAGCGTGCTGAACTATCATTTGCCGAAATCGCGCATTTTATGCATGATCGAATTTGTGATTGCTTCCGCCGTTGTCATAGCGTCAATGGCGTGCGGATCGCTTGCTTTGTGCCTGCTGGTAGGACTTATGATCGTTTCGGGCTGCGTGCTTATCGTAGGCTACAATCTGTGGGAAAGCCGCCTTTCGTGGTTGATCAACTTCGGCGCGGGCATAGGGCTTATCGTGGCGGGCATTCTGTATGCCACCGGCGTGACTGACTTTACTTCGACCCTGATGGCCTTTGTGGGCTTGCGCGGCGCAAACGACCTTTTGCTTGCCTTCTTCAAGGCGAAGGATTAGGCCCAAGCTTGTTGCGAAGATGAAGGCGGCAAAAGGGCGCGGCACCACAGGATGCAAGGAGGATGTCATGCATGAGATGAGTATCGTCACCGACATCATCAAGGCGGTGGCAAAAAAGGCCGAAGAATTGGATGCCACGCAAGTCAAGACGATTGTCTTGCAGGTGGGTGAGGTGCGCGATATTCACGAAGACCTGTTGCAGCGTTATTTCGACTACTTTTCCAAAGGAACGGTGGCCGAAGGCGTGGAAGTGACGATGGTGGTGGTGCCCTTGCGCTATGCCTGCCAGCAGTGTTCTCGCGTCTATGGCTTCGATTTGTATGCGGGCGAAATAAAGTGCCTCGACGAAGAACAGGCTGCACAACTGAAAGAAGAATCTCTTGCGCCTGATCGGCTTAGCGTGAAGGAACGGACAAGCCCTCACTGCCCCTTCCACCCCCATGCGCCGGTCGATATCGTGTCGGGTTCAGAACTTACTATTATCGAGATGGGAGTTATCTGATGGCTGAAGTACAGGAAGGCGCCATCCGCGTGGTGGCCATGAAGGAAGCGGTCTTGGCCGATAATCGCAAGGAAGCTGACGGTTTGCGTGCTCGCTTGCGCGCAGAAAATACCTTCATGCTCAACATTATGGGCAGCCCGGGAGCAGGGAAAACAACCTTTTTGCTGGATACTTTCACGCGGCTTCCCCAAGAGGTAAGCGTGGGTGTGATAGAAGGGGATATCGCTTCGACCTGCGATACCGAAAAGATGCTTGCGGCAGGCATCGATTCTGTTCAGCTGCGCACGGGAGGGTGCTGTCACATAGATGTCCCTATGGTGGAAGAGGCGCTGGCCTGCATCGGCACCAAAGCTGATCTTCTTGTGATCGAAAATGTGGGCAACTTGGTGTGCCCTGCAGAATTCGATACGGGGGCTCACGTGAGCACCATGTTGCTTTCGGTTCCTGAAGGCTATGACAAAGTATTCAAATATCCGCTGATGTTTCAGGTGTGTGAAGCGCTGGTGGTAAGCAAATGGGATGCGGTAGAGCTTTTTGACGATTTTGATTTTGAGGCGCTTTGCCAAGGGGCAAGACAGCTTAACCCCGCCATCAAAATATTTAAGGTTTCGGCAAAAACCGGTGAAGGCATGGAGCAATGGGCTGCGTGGCTTTCCGGAAAAATGGAGGAAAATCAGAAGGGAGCGGTGTTGTAATGGCAACGAAAATGAGTGATAAGGTATCGGCAACGGGCGATCTTGTGCCTCAGGTGTATGTTGACTTGGCGCAAAAGATAGAGAAGTTGGGCATAGGGTATCCTGCGACTGAAGAGGGTATTGAATTTCCCATTATCATGAGCTTGTTTACCCCCGATGAAGCGCAGTGGTTTGTTGATATTCCCAATGATTTCAATACGGCAGAAGAGGTGGCTAGTGCCTTGGGCCGCCCGGTGCGCGTCGTTGAAATGCGCCTTGAATCCATGTCGCACAAGGGACTTCTTTATCGCGAAAAGCGGGGCGACACCACGGTGTATCGCACGATTCCGCTGGTGCATGGTCTCTATGAATTTGGCATTGCCCAGGCCGAAAAGGGATGGATGCAATATGCGCAACAGTACTTCATCTTAGG
>JAVWGW010000192.1:0-2561 GCA_036640375.1 Raoultibacter sp.
GAAAGGCTTGAACGGTTATATGCCCACCAGGGCGCGCCGTCAGGTCAAATCTTCATGGAGGAACTTCCATACAGCATCAAGAATATTGTCGCCTTCGTCCAGCTTAAAATAGCGCAGCGGCAGCGAAAGCTTCTTGGTTTGCGGCATATAACGCACGCCGTAGCGGCGCAGCGCGGTCAGTTTTTCACGCGGCACAACAATGGGGTCGATATTGAGCTTGCCCCCCACGCAGGTGATCGTTTTTATGCCGTTTTCGTTGGCGAACGCCTTGATGCGCGCCTTATCAAACAGATTTTTCGTAGCCTGCGGCATTTCGGGATGGCCGACAACCACCGTTTCAAACAATTCGTCCACCGCCGCCACCGTGTCGGCCGAAGCGATGCGGCGATACAGCAGCACGCGTTCATCAGCGTCGGGAATATATTCTTCAGGAAGATAGGTGTGAGCAGGCATGTTAACCGTAATGTCAGAAAGCGATGCCGGCATCATTTCACCCGCCCCCGGCTTGCCCTCGCGCGTTTCGTTAACGGCTTGCGCCAGCATCTGCGCAAACAGATCAAAGCCCACCGCACTCATGTTGCCGCTTTGTTCGGCACCCAACAAACTGCCCGCGCCGCGAATTTCCAAATCGCGCATGGCGATGCGCATGCCACTGCCTAAATCTTTATGTTCGTTGATGGCCATAAGGCGCGCCGTGGCCTCTTCGGTAAGCGAAAGGTTTTCGGGGAACATAAAATAGGCGTAGGCCTGCGTGGTCGAACGCCCCACGCGGCCTTTGAGCTGGTACATCTGCGCCAATCCCAAGCGCTGGGAATCTTCAATAACCAGCGTATTGGTATGCGGGTTATCGATGCCCGATTCGATGATGGTTGTGGCCACCAACACGTCGAGTTCGCCGGCAGAAAAATCTTCCATCACGCGTTCCAGCTCTTCTTTGCTCATTTGCCCGTGCGCCACGCCAATGCGCGCTTCGCCTGCGGCAACCGCCACGCGCGCCACGGCATCGTCGATGCTGCGCACGCGATTGCTAACGTAATACACCTGCCCGCCGCGCTCCAGTTCACGCGCGATTGCGCCCGCAACCACATCGGGATCCCATTCGCCCACGTGCACTTCCACCGGCAAGCGGTCATCGGGCGGCGTGAGTATCAGGCTCATATCGCGCACGCCAGAAAGCGACATCTGCATGGTGCGCGGAATGGGCGTGGCCGAAAGGGTCAGCACGTCGATTGATTCGCGCAGGTTTTTCATCTGTTCTTTGTGGCCCACGCCAAAACGCTGTTCTTCGTCGACGATAACCAAGCCTAAATCGTGCGGGTTCACATCGCGCGAAAGCAGTCTATGGGTGCCCACCAGCACATTTACACTGCCTTCGGCAAAACCTTCCAGCGCCGCTTTCTGCTGCGCCGGCGTGCGAAAGCGCGAAAGCACTTCCACGACCACACCAAAATGCGCGAAGCGATCCTTGAAGTTGCTGTAGTGCTGCTGCGCCAAAATGGTGGTGGGACACAGCACCATCACCTGCTTGTCGCTTTGCGTGGCCTTAAAAGCCGCCCGCAGCGCAACCTCCGTTTTGCCAAAGCCCACATCCCCGCACACCAGGCGATCCATGGGCTTGGCCGATTGCATATCGCCCTTCACATCCAAGATAGCAGACATCTGATCAGGTGTTTCTTGATAGGGAAACGCCTCTTCCATTTCGGCCTGCCACGGCGTGTCGGGCGTATAGCGAAAGCCCTGCGTGGCCGCACGCCGGGTATACACATCCACCAGGTCAAACGCCAGCAGCTTCGTGGCACGGCGCGCCTTGGAAAGCGCCCGCGACCAATCCGACGTGTTCAACCGCGTCAGGCGCGGGCTTGACCCTTCCGGCCCCACATAGCGCGTCACGCGGTCAAGCTGTTCCACGGGCACATACAGCTTGTCGCCCTCGGCGTATTCCAGCAGCAGATAATCGCGCATCACGCCGCCCACATCTTGGCGCACCAAATCCTTGAAAAACGCCACACCGTGCGCCGCATGCACCACGTAATCGCCCGGCTTATAGGGAAACGTCACTTCGGTAATATCCACGCGCCGCGAATGGTGCGTCGTGGCCGAACCCTGGGTATCGGAAAGCGACACCAGCGCCAGCTTCGCCTTGGGAATAATCATGCCCAAAGGTATTTCCACATCGACCACATTGACCACGCCACGCTTCAGGTGCGGCGGCACGTTGCCGGCAACATCAAGCACTTCAACGATGGGCAAACTGTGGTCCACAAAGGCGAGTTTCATATCCTGGCGCACGCGAAAATTGGGCGCCGAAAACACGATGGTATAGCCGGTGTCAATCAAGCTGCGCATCTTGCCGAACAGCTTTTCAGGGTTGCCCGCAACATCGACGCGCTTGACCGGCACATCGACATCGACCTCGCCACCCAGGCGCATGATGGAAACATAGGTCGCGCGTTGGTTTTTGCCAAAGTCCAGTTCAGCGGCAGAAACATAGTGGCCGCCCACCCCGATGCCCGACCCCTTGGCACGCCCCATAATGTCATCGTAGGCATGCGAAGCATCAT
>JAVWGW010000193.1:0-2549 GCA_036640375.1 Raoultibacter sp.
CTCATAGGGGACTCCTTTCCTCTTGCGTGAGTATACCATCTTGCACGAAGTTAACCGCCCGAGCCGGTGAGCGGTTTGTGGGCTAAGCGGCGATTCGTCAGGTCTTTTTGCAGGGCAACAACGCTTTCAAAAACCGCTTCGTAATCTTGGGCACTCATGCGCTCGGGGCTTTTAAGTTGATCATGCAGGCTCGCCACGGTTTCTTCCAAATCGCCTATGGCCAATTCTTCGGCAAGAAAAAGCGCCAGTTTTTCGGGGGCAACTTCCTGCGTCATGGTGCCCGAGCTTAAAACGTCGGCCGCTTTCGGTTCAATCTGTGCGGCACGCGTGATGCATTCGGCCGCCGAAACGCTGGGTGTTTCCGCCAAAATACTCAAGATGACCTGCGCCAATACTCCGTGCAGTTTCACGTGCCACTGCGTGGATGCAAGGGCCGCCGCACTGCTTTGCCCCAGATTAGCATGGCAGGCACACAGGCTTAAAAACTCGCGTTCAAAACGGCGACGACTTTTTTCGCTGGGGGAAAGCGGTGACACGGCCGGCGCGGGTGCCACATCATCTTCGCCATTCGGCTCGTTGTAGGCGGTGGGCACCTTCACCTGGGCAAGCTGATCGAGCACATCTTCTTCACGTGCGCGACACCTGCTGGCAACCTGCACCGCGTAATCTTTTGCCAGCAGCGAATCTTTGATGGGTGCCAGTATCGCCAGCGCTTCGGCGATGGCGTGATTGCGGCCTTCGGCAGTGGTAAGATCGAAGCGCGCCAGGCGGCGTTCGATGCCAAACTTCAGCAGTGGCTGGGCATCATCGAGCAGGGTCTGCAGCGCCTGGGCACCGTATTGTGCAACGAAATCGGCAGGGTCTACGTTTTTGGGCAGCGTGACCGCCGCCAGTTCCACCTTGCTGCGCCCCGCTTCGGGCGTAAGGGATGAATCGATGAAACCCAAGGCGCGATCGGCCGCGCGCTGCCCCGCTTCATCACCATCAAACAGGTAGATGATAGTATTTTTAGCATGGTGCGAAAGCGTGCGAATGTGGCGCATGGTAAGCGCCGTGCCCATGGTGGCCACCACGTTGGCGATGCCCGCTTCGTGCAGGCAGATGACATCGGTATACCCTTCCACCACAACACTTCCGATTTATGGAAGATGGGCGTTTCTTGAGAATTGAGATACTTCGGTTCCTGCTTATCCAAAACGCGGCCGCCAAAGGCGATGCAATCACCCTGCGCATCGAAGATGGGAAACATAATTCGGTTGTAGAAACGATCGTGTATGCCGCGCTTGCTGGTATTGACCACCACATTCGCGTCAATCATTTCTTTATTGTTAAATCCCAAACCGCGCAAGTAGCGCGCCAAAACATCCCCGCCGGGGGCAAACCCCAGCTGCCACGTTTTTGGCACCGATCCACCCAGGCCGCGCCCTGAAAGGTAGGCACGCGCACGATTGGCTTGGGGGGCCGTAGAGCGCATAAGCTGGCCGTGGTAAAACAGCGCCGTCTGCTTGCATATTTCTTTGAGCCGCGCCTTGTAACTTTGCGGCACCTGCGGCCTACCATCGCTTTCTTGCAGGGGGATATTCACGCGAGCAGCTAGCGTGCGCACCGCATCGGGAAAGCTTACTTCGTCAAGCTTCATAATGAAAGAAAAGACATCGCCGCCCTCATGACACCCGAAGCAGTGCCACAGCTGATTGGCTGGATCTATCTTGCATGAAGGGGTTTTTTCCTTATGAAAGGGGCAGCACAGCCAAAAATCGCGGCCGCGCTGGCGCAAAGGGACGCGCTCGCCTATGACAGCGACCAGGTCGCTTGCCTCACGAACAAGACGAACATCTTCTTCGCTGATAAGGCCCATGTGTTAGCGCGACCTCTTCCCTGTTGTTTTTTTTGCGGACGCGGGCGCTATTTTTTCAGGCGCGGTGGCCATCTTTTTAGAAGCAATGCCGCACGCCACCGAAGCCACCAGCAGCGCAATAACCGTGGCCACGCGGCCAAAGCTTAAATCTTTGTATCCCACAACGAAAATGGCCAAACAAAACAGCGCCATAACGGCACAGAGTATGGCAATCCACTTCACATAGATAGCTTTATCTTTCATGGGGAAATCCTCCGTTTCCGCTCAATTTTTCTTGGATTCCACTTTATCATATCGCAGGCGGTCTGCCGTGGACCGGCCGCCCGGCAACACGGCATCTGTGCAGGCGCGCTTTGCGCTACAATACGGGGCAAGACACACGATAAGGAGTTTCTATGTCAGCGCTATCCCCCGCAGCCCCCGCAGCTTCCCCCGCAACAACGCCACCCCCGCGCGCCACCGATGCGGCGGTGCCCTACCTCAATCTTGACCCCGCCATAGAAGCGGCCATTACCCGCGACCGCGCAAACGGGTGGCACAACCCGCACCGCTTTGAGGATGGCGCCGTTGTGCGCCGGGCGGCCGCCAACCACGACCAGGCCACCCTTACCCGGCCCGCCTTTGGGCGCGACATCGAAAAGATTATCAACGTGCCCGCCTACAACCGCTATGCGGGCAAAACCCAGGTGTT
>JAVWGW010000194.1:0-2536 GCA_036640375.1 Raoultibacter sp.
TGTCGCTTGAGCCCAACGGCTGCTGTGTGTGCTGTGCTTCATGGTGCTGTCCCTTAATTCTGTGTAACCGATGCCCTGCTGTCGAGGTTCCCGCCTTGCGTGCATCAGTTCTGTTGGATTGCATACTACCACCGTAGGCCACACATCCACAATTTCCACACAATTGAAATGTGCCCACACGGGCGGCACCAAGGTCGGGCGGGCGGATATGGAATCCGCCCCTACGGTTCTGAACGGCGGACAATACGGTTCTGATCGGCAGACAAATTTTCGTAGGGGCGGATTCTATATCCGCCCGTGTATCCGCCCCTAAACCAGGCGGGGCGTCAGGTTAAAGGCGCATGTAATGCGACTGGCGGCAAAAACCTTGGGCGCCTGTGTTTACTAGTAGCGGTTCGGTGGCATCAGTTATGCCACCGAGGGCGTACACCGGCAGCGTGGTGGCGGCCACCACTTCGCGCAGAAAATCGCTGCCACGACCCGGCTGGCCTGGCTTGCAGTCTGTGGCAAAAATGGGGCTTGCCACCAGGTAGTTTGCCCCTAACTGGCAGGCTTCTAGCGCTTGCGCCACCGAATGCACGCTGGCCCCCACACACTCAATGGCGGGTGGGCGGCCGTGTGCGCGCAGCAGCGGCAGGGGCAGGTGTACGGTGGCGCACCCCAAGCGCTGCGCCACGGCGCTAAAGGTATGCACCACAAAATCGAGCTGTGCGCAGTCACATTCCCTTTGCACCTGGCGGGCAAGCGTTTCATAGGCCGCTTCGCCCATATCTTTTTCGCGCAAAATAACCGTGTCGATGCAGCCAAGCTGGGCAAGATGCGCAACTTGCGCGGGCAGCGGGCGTGCGCACAGGCCCCGCGCCGTTATGCAAATATGACGAACCGGTTGGGGCGCATAGCCCAGCGAAGGCAAGTTTGAGGCCCCAAGTGTTCCCGCGGGTTCAAACTTCCCCGCCTGCCCAAGCGGATTAGCCAATCCGACCGGCTTACACGAACACATAATCGTTCATGACTGGCTGCAGGCCTTGGGCGCGCGCGGCAGCGCACACTTGGGCAAGATCGCGGCCATCGGCGATTTCAAACTGATCGTCGCCTTGTTCTTCCTTCCCGTGGCCGCCGATGCCCGTAGACACCCCGGCCGAAATTTTTGTGGCCGCAATGTTGATAGCATTGTTGCGAAAGCCGGCGCGTTCGCGCGTGGAAATGGTGATGCCCGCAAAGGGCATGAACAGCCGATAGGCACACATAATTTGCAGCAGTTGGCGTTCGTGCACATCGCGCGGGTTAATATTGTTGTTGTTAACGATGGGGCGCAGGCGCGGGCAGGAAAAGGAGATTTCGGCATGGGGATATTTGCGTTGCAGCAGATAAGCATGCATACCGGTGGCAAAAGCATCCGCGCGAAAATCGTCTAAGCCCAACAGCGCGGCAAAGGCCACCCCGCGCATGCCACCCAAAAGCGCGCGTTCCTGCGCTTCAAAGCGATAGGGGAAAATGCGCTTGCGCCCGGCGCGGTGCAACTTTTCGTATTTTTCGGCGTTGTAGGTTTCCTGAAACACCGTTACATAATCCACGCCGCAGCTGTGCAAATACGCGTATTCATCCACGTTCATGGGGTAGACTTCTATGCCGATGGTTTTGAAATAGCGGCGCGCCACCTGGCAGGCCTGCCCAATATAGGCCACATCTGATGCCGTGCGGCTTTCCCCTGTTAAAATGAGGATTTCTTCCAAACCAGTGGCGGCGATAGCTTGCATTTCGCGCTGGATTGCTTCGCCTTCAAGCTTGGCGCGGCGAATATCGTTGTGGCAATTAAAGCCGCAATAGATGCAGTAATTGTCGCAGTAATTTGCCAGATACAGCGGCGTGAAAACATAGACGTTGTCGCCAAAAAATCGGCGCTTTTCGCTTTGTGCCGCCTGCGCCATTTCTTCCAAAAACGGCGCGGCCGCAGGGGAAAGCAGCGCCGCAAACTGTTCGGGACCACGCACGCTGGCAGCAAGGGCGCAGCGCACATCTTGCGCGCTGTAGCGCGCCGGGTCAAAGGCATCTTTTGCCGCAAGCACCGCTTCGCGCAGAGTGGGGTCGATGCGCTGCATATCGGGCAGAAAGCTAAGGTGGTCAGTCGCCGGGGCGGAAGCGGACGCGGGGTCGGGCGCCGGGGTGGGAGCGGGTGCGGCCATGGACTACTTCCCTTCTTCTTCGGCTAAAAAGCCCGTGAGGGGCGAAGATGCGCGCGCCGTGGCACTGACGCGCCCCAGCCCCGCCAGGTGCGCGGCACGGCCCGCTTGGATGGCCTGCCCAAAGGCGCCCGCCATGGCAGCCACATCACCCGCTGTGGCAATGGCGGTGTTGGCCATGATGGCTGCCGCGCCCATTTCCATGGCTGCACAGGCCTGAGAAGGTGCCCCGATGCCTGCATCCACAATAATGGGCAGATCTATTTCGTCGATAAGGATCTGGATGAAATCGCGTGTGACCAGGCCTTTATTTGACCCTATGGGGGCGCCAAGGGGCATGATTGCTGCCGCCCCCG
>JAVWGW010000195.1:0-2534 GCA_036640375.1 Raoultibacter sp.
GAAGGGGTGGCGGGCTGCCAAGTGCGCGATGCCCAATGTGGCCATAAGCGCGTCTGCCTCGGCGGCGGTGTAATGGCAGCGCGCGGCCCACTCGTTGAGCTCTTCTGCCACCGTGTCACACACAAACAAGGCCTGCGGATCTTGGGGAACCAGCGCTTGCGCGCTGCGCGCCGTGTTGACAAGCTTTCCCCGCTCGGGCTTGAGCGCGCCCGCCATCAGGCGCAACAGGGTTGATTTACCGCAGCCGTTGCCCCCGACGATGGCGTGGATGGTGCCGGGTGCCACCGTAAGCGAAGCCCCCCGCAGCACCCATTGCGCATCGCGCGCATAGCGAAAGCGCACATCGTTTACAGCCACGACCGGGGTGGCGGAGGCCGGGGCGGGTGCGGGGACGGGGGCGGCCGGCGTTGCGGCCGGCACACGCCTGGCAGCTGTGGCCGCGCGCAGGCGGGCCACGAGCGTCGCTTCTTCCGGGTGCACTTCTCCCCCTTCGATGCGCACGACACTGGTCGCGTAATCGATCATCGCTTCGGGGGCATGCGTGGCCACCACCACGGTGATGCCCAATTCGCGGTTGATGCGAAATAAGGCGTGCAAGAAGTTTTTGGCCGCCACCGGATCTAGCTGCGCCGTGGGTTCATCAAGCAGCAACACTTTTGGCTGCATACTCAAGATGCTTGCCAGGTTAAGCAGTTGCTTTTGGCCGCCAGAAAGGCTGGCCGTTTCGCGCCGAAACCAGGGTTCTATGCCAAAAAAGTGCGCCGTTTCTGCCACGCGACGACGCATAAGCGCAGGCGCCACGCCCAAGTTTTCCAACCCGAAGGCCATTTCGTGCCACACACTATCGCAGACGATTTGATTTTCGGGGCTTTGCGCAACGTAGCCAAGCTGCGCCGCCGATGTGCGCACATCCAGCTTTTCCAAGGCGCAGCCCAGCACTTCGATGGTGCCCGCACGCTTGCCTGCCGGGGCCAGTTCGGGCTTCGCACAGCGCAGCAGCGTCGTCTTTCCCGACCCTACGCCACCTACCAGCAGCGTAAATGACCCTGCGGGCACGCTCCACGAAACGTCGCGCAACACCGGGCTGGTGGCGGCCGGGTAGGTAAATGCCACCTGGCAAAACCTTAGCGCATCCATTTCAGCACCTCTTCGGCTTGCAATAGCAGCGGCGCCAGCACAAAGACCGCATAGGGAATATAGCCCCACCAAAGGGTTAAAACGCTGGATGTGGGATAAAACTGAAACTGCGCGCACGCAACTGCGGCCAGAAAAACGTTGAGCGCCACACACACAACAAGCAGCCCTAGCGCCACGCCGTCACTGCTGCGGAAACGATCGCGCCGATACGTGGTGCGCTGCCGGTGCGTGCCCCAACCGCGGGCGCGCAGAGAATCGGCTGTTTCCAAAGAATCTTCCATACTCCATCCCATCATCACCGAAGTGAGGCGCAGGCGTTGCCGCGTTTTTTCCCGCAGCGTTTGAGTGCCCGGGGCCACACAGGCCACCTGCACCGCTTCGATTGTGCGGCCGCGCGCCACGCATTGCGGAACAAGGCGCCCCACCATCGAAATCATAAGCGCCAAGGTGGGCGCGGCGTTTCCCAGCACCGCCATAAGCTTGTCGGAGCTAAGCACGCTAGCCGCGTTGGCAAACCACTGCATCATGGCCATAAGCATCACGCCCATGCACGCCCCATAAAACAAGCTTTCCGCATACACGGCGCGCAGGCCAATGCGGAAAAGTTCAGTTGACCCCGATGCCGAAAACAGCGGATTGACCACGGTGATTATCAGCACAAGCGGAAGCTGCCACACAAGCGTGCGCGCCACCGCACCCACGCCGCGCAAAAACACGCCATAGAGGCAGGCCGCCGCCCACGAAAGTGCGATGTAGACCGGCTGAAACGCCGCCATGCACAAGCCCAGCGCCGCCGCAAAAAACACCACCGCCACCAGGGGGTGAAAGCTATCAAGGGCCGTCTCTTTCATCACATCGATTGCACCGTGGTCACGATGATAACGATAGCGCCGATAAGGGCCACCAGGGCCAGGGCAACTGCCACTTTAGGATTGCGTAACATGGGTCTTTCCTTCCTTAGAGCACATAGCGCCATTCCACCGTGTCGCCGTCGTGCAACACAGAGGCGCTGCACGAAGTACCGGGAGTGGAGCCGTTGATTGCATAGAGCCAGCCGCTTGAAGCGCCGTGATCCTTTTCGGCCAAGCCGCCGATTGCGCTGACATAGATGCCATATTGGCTGTTGGCGGCGTTTACAGAAAGCCCCGTAGCGCACAGAGCATTGTAGGCTGTGGCACCCTGATTAAACGTAGGGCGCACACTTGCGTGAACCCCGCCACCCACGGCGTCGCTGGAAACGTTCACAGTCACCGTGATGCTTGCCGGCGCGGCGGGCTGTTGGGACGGCGTGCCGGGGTCGCTTGCCGGCGGCGTGGTGGATGCCCCCCCGCCCCCGCTTGCTGCCTGCCCGTCTGCACCGCCGGCAGCGGGTGCCGCGGCGCCGTCGCCTTCGGTTG
>JAVWGW010000196.1:0-2504 GCA_036640375.1 Raoultibacter sp.
ATCTGGCGTTCTATCCAACTGAACTATACCCACCGAGACGCAAGCGAGAATTATAGGGGTTTTGGCTAATCGGCGCAAGACTTTTGTGGGAAAAGAAATTCTCTTTTAATGAAAACGGGGGCTAAACTTTGCATAAACGCTTCCCACCTGCGCTTTCTCATTATGTGGGCATCAAATTATCCCCACAACTACAGCGCAGTGCACCCGCCTTGGCAACAGCTTTGCCGCCCACCGGAATATTTTTTGTAGAAGAGGTACTCCTTGCCGCAGGCCGCTTAATCCTTCCTAAAACGAGTTAGAATAGAAATTCCCACCAACGCAAAGGAGTACACCGTGCAAACGCTTGAACTTGTTTTATTACTCCTTGCCGCCGTATTGCTTTCTTCCGTCATTTCCCAGCTTGTTTCCAAAGTTTCAGCACCGCTGATTCAAATTGGCATGGGGTTGTTGATTGCGCTTTTTGCCGTAACCCCCATCGATGTCACCTTAGATCCAGAGCTTTTTTTGGTTTTGTTTATCGCGCCGCTGCTGTTCGATGAAGCGCGCAGCGCCAATAAAGCAGCGCTTTGGAAAAACAAAGCGCCCATCTTTTCGCTGGCCTTAGGGCTGGTAGTAGCCACGGTGCTTATCGTAGGGTTTTCTGTCAGCTGGCTTATCCCCTCCATCCCCCTTGCGGCCGCCTTCGCCCTGGGTGCCGCGCTTGGCCCCACCGATGCCGTGGCCGTTTTGGCGCTTTCTGAAGAAGCGGATTTGACCGAACGGCAAAAGACAATTCTTTCCGGGGAATCACTCATCAACGATGCCACCGGCGTCGTATCGTTCCAGTTTGCGATCGGGGCGGTTGTTACCGGAGCGTTTTCCCTGGTAGATGCAGGAACAAGCTTTGCCATCAGCTTCTTTGGCGGCATCGCCTTAGGTCTTATTGTGGGCGCTTTGGGAAACTACCTGCTGCGCCGCGTGCGTGGCTGGGGGCTTGAGAACACGACCTTTCACGTGCTGTTTGAAATGTTTACGCCGTTTATCGTGTATTTGATAGCGGAAAGCTTCCACGTCAGCGGCATTTTGGCCGTAGTGGCAGCCGGATTGGTGGGCGTGGTGGGGCCGCGCACGCTGGGGCCTTCCATTTCAAAGCTCAACATCGTTTCATCGAGCGTTTGGCGCGTGTTTTCCTTTACGCTTAACGGTATTGTGTTTGTGCTGCTGGGCATGCAGCTGCCCCGCGCCATGGAATCTTCGTGGGACAACGTGCAAATACACAATCTGGAGCTTATCGGCTATGTGGTTGCCTTAACCGCGCTGCTTGAACTGATACGTTTCATCTGGATCGTTGCTATGGATCGCTGCCGCAAAGACGGACCGGGCGGCTCACGATGCCGCATCACCCCCGCTTTGCTGCGATCGGCGCTGGTGACCACCTTGGCAGGTCCTAAGGGTGCCATGACGCTTTCCATCGCCTTCACTATCCCCTTCACCCTTTCATCCGGCCTTGATTTTCCCCAACGTAACCTGATCATATTTATGGCATCGGGGGTGATTTTGCTCACGCTGCTGCTGGCCAATTTTGCCGTGCCCGTGCTGGCACCCAAAAAGAAGGAAAGCACCGCCGCGCGCGAAGTGGCGGCTTCGGCCAATATAGACATACTGCGCAAGGTCGTTGAAAACCTGAGTGCGCAACAGACGGAAGAAAATCGCAGCGCCACCCAGGCCGTTATCCGTTCGTATAACGAACGCATCGCTCGGGTGCAAGATTACAATGATTTGGAAACCGAACCGCACTGCGAATTGCGCATAAAGGTGTTGCGCCACCAGCAAAACCACGTGCTTACCCGCATTGAAAAAGAAGAGATTGACCCGGTGATCGGGTATAAATACATCCAACATCTTGCGCGCGTACAAAACCTGCTGATGCATAAAAACGACAGCAGCTGGCTTATTCAAAACGCCCTGCGCCACCTGCACGTCACACTCCAAGTGGTCGGGCGCACGCTCATTGACAAGATACCCGGCGCCAAAACAACCGAACAGGCCAACGCGCTGCGTGCCATCCAAATAGATTCCGGGAAAACCGCCATAGCGCTGCTGCGCCAAGAAATGGACAACACCGCCTTTGCCGCCGAAAACGTAAGCGCGCTGCTAGCAGAACAAGAGCGCCTGGTAGCAGCCCTCAAAAGCCGCGATGCGCGCCCCTCCATCACCGCCATCACCCGTCGCGTCGACAAAGCAGTCGATATAGAGCGCGAAGGCCTGCGCCTAGAGCTTGAGCAGATTCAGGATATGTACGACAACGACCGCATCGACCGCGCAACCGCCAAACAACTACGCGAAAACGTCTACCTCATGCAAATCGACCTAGAAGACCGCATCTAAACAGCAAAAGTGACCGCGCGCACGCCCGTCCGCGCGCAGTTTGACTTCAACAACGGCAACGACAGGCGGTCTGTGGTGAGTCAGATAGGCGTGAAAGACCGAGCTGCTTGAAGTAAGCGTACTCACGTACGCGCACG
>JAVWGW010000197.1:0-2493 GCA_036640375.1 Raoultibacter sp.
GGTCATCAGCCGGGACGTGAGCAACACACGCCCGCGCGACTACTACGACCTGTATATGCTATGGCTTATGCGACGCAGCGATGTTAAGCCAGGTGTGCTCAAGGCTGCGCTTGTGGCCACCTCCGAAAATCGCGGTACGCGGTGAGCATGGACAACTATCGCGAGGTTATGAAGTGCGTTTGCGTCGATGACAACATGTTAGGTCAATGGAAGGCGTATGCGTATCGATATCCCTACGTGGAAGCCCTGACGCTTTCCAAGACGTGCGAGACTGTTGTGGAAATCATGGAAACTATCGGTTGGAAGTCGATTACCACAGATAGGAGGGTGTTGTGATTCCCGAAAACAGAATTCCGACCCATCCCGGCGTTGTCTTGAACAATGAGTTTTTAAGGCCACTGGGTGTTTCTCAGGTTGCATTTGCCCGGCACCTGGGCGTTCCCACTCAGCGCATAAATGAACTTATCAGAGGGAAGAGAGGCGTAACGTCTGACACCGCTTGGCTCTTGTCTGCCGCCTTAAATACGACACCTGAGTTTTGGGTCAACTTGCAGACAGCGTATGATTTGGCGATTAACCGCCCTCACAAAAGTATTGAACCGCTTATTGCTGTGAGTTAAGAAAGGTGATCAGGCAGGAAGGCTTGCAACGGGGGTTTTGGGCGAGGGAATGATGGGCACCACGCATGCCTCGCCCAGCTATCGAATAGCTGGATGCCCTGCGAAAGTTTAGCGGGAAGCAATCCTGCGGATGCCTTGAATGCTTGATGCTTCTTCGAGTATCTCGATCAGTTCTGATGCTTGGTAAAAGGCTCCACGCTGGGCGCTGCCTATCTTGGTAAGTATTTTTCTGTCGCAGGCAATCTCGACAAGGCTGCGCGCCGCACGGTCGGAAATTTTGAGCTTATCGGCAACAGAAGCGATGCTAACAACCGGCTGCTCAACCAACAGCGCTGGCAGCTGGTATATTGCGGAGCCCTTGCGCTGTGTTGTGTGCTCGCGCCATCCGGCCAAAATTTCGTCTACATCGGATGCAATGTGCGAACCTACGACCACGGCCAGTTCTAAGGCGTCGATCAAAAGCCCAACGATGGGTTCGATTTCACCTTCATGATATGCATCAAGGGCTTCCATATAGGGCTCGACATCGTGCAGAAGGCCAGCCGATATGGGTAGCGTTGCGTGCAAGAGCACTTCGTCGCGCGCGAGCATGCGGTGTAGCAGTGCGCGACCTGTGCGCCCGTTGCCATCCGTGAAGGGATGAATGGTTTCAAACTGGGCATGGAACACGGCGGCTTTAGCGATAGGCGCAACGTCGCTTCGCTCGCTGAAAGAGGTCAAGTCGCGCAAGCAGGGTGCCACACGCCCAGCACGCGGTGGGACAAACGATGCTTCGTGCGGGCTATAGGGAAAACCTCCGATCCATACCTGCTCTTCGCGCAGCCCCGGGCTTTCGTCTGAAGTGGCCATAAGGGTATCGTGAATCTGACAGATTGAATCGATGCAGATAGGCCCCACCTGGTTCAACGCTGCGCGCATTGCGGCAACGTTACCCGCGATGAGCTTGGCATTGCCTGGTGCTTTATCGGTCAGTTCGGCAAGCGCGACGTTGCGCACGCTTGAAGTAAGCCGTTCGATTTGCGAACTTGACGAAGACTCGCTTCTTAGCATAAGCGCTGGCAGATTATAGTTTCTTGTTGCTTGGGCTTGGTCAAACCGAGCCACCAAGGCGCACGCATCGGCAGCGCGTCGCGCAAGTTCGGCCGAAACTTCCACAGAAGCATCAGCTATGTTGGCGGGTACTGCTGCTTGGTACCTTGATTCGATTTTACGCCTTCTGCTTTTGGGGATAAGCATGAGGTCATCCAAGTTGCGATCCCAGCTACAGGTCTCGTGCTCAATACGTGACCACATGAAATCCTCCAATTGCTTATGATTTTACTTCCGCTAGTATACACCTAACGGAAGTGAATCGCGTTTCACTTCCGTTAGATAGCGTGAGATGATGCGGAAGTCGTCCGTATGCCCGTACCTGCCAGATTGTATGCTGGCACATTGAGGGTAAAAAAAGTGACCAAATTTTACTCTAAAGTTTGATTGGGGGTTTGGAGTAAAAATTTACCCCCTAATTTGTTTCTTTTGCAAGGCTTGTCCGCCCGGCGTCTACGGGCGGCGTGGCTTCGTTGTTGGTGTAGAATATTCACGATACTTTGAGGAATGGACGGGTCGGGGCTTTGGCCCTTGTTCGGTGCGAGATGACAGGAGCGCTATGGGTTATTTGGGTCAAGATATTCCGAAGTTGGGGTTCGGGTTTATGCGGCTGCCGCAACATGAGGTCGAAGGCAAAAGCATCATCGATATTGAGCAACTAAAAGAAATGGTCGATACCTATTTGGCGGCGGGGTTCACGTATTTTGACACGGCGTGGGGCTATCACGGCGGGCTTTCTGAAGGCGCGCTTAAGGCTGCCCTGATCGATCGCCACCCGCGGGAA
>JAVWGW010000198.1:0-2477 GCA_036640375.1 Raoultibacter sp.
CCCAACATGATAGACACGCTCCTCTCGTTCCCGATCGCGCTTGCGTGCCAACAGCAGCGCAATCAGGGTTGCACCTGAAACCACACTTGCCAAAAGCCCTAACACCAACCAGGGGAAATCGCCCGTTTTAGGCATGTTATCCACCGCGGCAACCAGACCGCCCGAACCCGGACCCGCGGTGCCACCGCTGGGAGGCTGCTTGCCGGGGTCGGCAGCAGAAGCTTCAAATGCCCAAGTCAGCTGCCCTAAAGGGATATCTTGGTGCCCGTTGTGGGCGGCCGGATCAACCGCCAGATCAACTTTCCACACCGTCGTTGCCCCCGCCGAAAGCGGCAGGTTAAAGCGCATGGCGGAGGTGTTGAGAACCGGGCCATCATAAAGTACCTTGTTTGCACTATCGCTTATTTTCATCGTCACGTAGCTGTTAAGAAAATCCAAAACGCGCGCCCGCTCAATGGGCGTCAGCCCCGGCTGCTCAACATCTTTCGTGCTTATCGCCAGGGTCACCGGTTCGCTGTGAATATTTTTTACCAGCAACATCTGCGTGCGCGATTCTCCTGGTGTCAGCTGCTTGAAATTTGCAAACAAGTCGGTGGAAGCCGGTTCGAAGGCAAACCCTGCATCGGGGCTAATGAAGGTGACTGCGGTTGCATTTTCCTGCGGGCGAACAGGCCTCGTGCTTTCCATGAAAGCGTACTCTTTTCCCCACGCCGCCTCTACGGCCGAAGCCGTCGTTTGGATGCAATCCAAATAACCGTCGACATGCGCCACCAGCGCGGTATCCTTACAGGTAAGCGACGGGGAAAGCTTGATGGATTTAATCAAAGAGTCCGTTGTTTGACCAGGTGAAAGCACGCCACGATAGTAAAAGAAGCCATCGGCACCCGCCTTCCACATGCTGGTGTTGTACGCAACTTCGATATCGTGGGTGGGCAAAGCCATGCGCGCGCCCTGCCCGTCAGCCCAATAGGTATCGACACGCACCCGGGCAAAAGCATCGAAGGCGCCCGTATTCTTAACGTGAATATCCTTGGTAATATCGGCGCCGGGACGCAGATCGACCACGCGCGCATCATCTTCGACAATCACGCCGGCAAGCGCGGGTGTGCTCACGATATTGCGCGCTTCATCAGCAACATGCCACGCCGCCCACGCTGTTGTCGAAAACGCGAGCAGGCACACAAGCAGGGCGCATCCGATCGCCACGCTTAGGTGCCTCATGTTTCCGGTAGGTTTCTTGTATGTGTTCATGCGTACCATGATGGTTTTCACCCGCAATTCTATTCAGAAATAGGCATGATGGCATCGAGCGCTGCAAACGCATCGTGCTGGGAAGCAAATACTTCATTTTGAACGGCCTGCCCCTGCAGGGAAACAACGTAGTCTCCCATAAGGGCCATGTCCGCCGCGGTGTAATCAAGGGGAATAACCACTTTGCTTAGCAGTTCTGCCGAAGTTCCGTGCGCAAAAACCCCGTTATATTCCACTACGGAAGTACCCAGGGGAATGCTCGCGGCACCCGAAGGGGAAAACGCGCCCGTGTTGTAAAACGGCGTCACCCCGGGAAGCGCTGCCAACTGCGCGCTGGTATAGCTTCCCGACAAAGCGATGGCATTGTGCGCATCGTAGAACAGCGTGCCGCGAATTTTTGCCAGGCGTGCGGGATCGGTGATAGGAACTGCCGCCGATCCCGGAGCGCCGGTGTTGACTTCAGAAATTTTCACGACGACACGCATATAGCAATCGCCTTCGGTAGCGGTGATGACCGGCTTTTTCACCACAATGGTTCCGGGGCGTACCCCTCGACCATCCTGGGGATTCCAGACCTCATCAAGCGAGATGTTCAGACATTTCATGGCAAAGGTGTTGCGCACGACATCTTGTGCGGTGAAGTATGCCAGGGTCGATCCCACGCTTACGATCAGCACCAAACACACCGCCAAAATAATCGCTCGTGTACTTTTACGCAAGGTATCCATGATTATCTCATCCTATCTATGCCGCGCAGGGTCATTGAACGGCGCCGATCATCGCGCCACTACCGTGTTTGTGTGCTTAGTTCACAGGAAGCAAAGCCAGCAGTTGGGCGTAAGCTGCCGGGGCAGCAACGGACGTCGACTGCGTTGCAGCACCATCGACAACGATCTGGAATTTGCTGTCGGTGCATGTTTGACCAAGCCAGGTAAGGAAATTGGCTGCGGTGGGAGCTCCGCTGACGTAAGCAGCATTGCCCGCAGTAGGGATGATGGAAACAGAATTAAACAAGGGAGCCGATGCGGGTTGACCAGCAGCAACAATAGCGGTGTGATTGAATTGCATTTTCGCTTTTGTACCCGTAGCGCCATCGCCACGAACCCACGCAGGATTGAACGCAAAGCCGCCCACGGTGGGATTAGGGGTAGTGGAATTTGCTACGGCAACGCCAACCATCAAATAGGCTACTTCAGTATCGCTCATGGTTGTCCAAGCAACGGGCT
>JAVWGW010000199.1:0-2455 GCA_036640375.1 Raoultibacter sp.
TCTCCCTTCAATTTTGCTTGCCATCCTGTTTGTGGAAGAACTCGTAATGACAATACGGAAGAAAAGACATTAAATTTGCTTGAACTGTTGTCAATAGAACGTACAATTGAAGCATGAAAACGTCAACAAACCTACTGCAACTGCAGCTGCTTGCTACGGCGTGATGGGGTTATTTTGATGAGAATTTTCCCTAGCTGACTAGTTGGTCATATGCTAAAATTACCCCTTCTTGTTAACCGATGAAAGGATTTTCATGGCAGCTGCTTTGACAAAAACTCGTACGGCCTCGCGCACGCGCTCCCTTGCTTTTTGTGGGCTTTCGATAGCCCTTATGACCGCGGCTGCATGGATTACGGTGCCCTTTGGCCCGGTACCTTTTACGCTGCAAACCTTCGTGATGGTTTTTGCCCTGTTGGCGCTAACGCCGAAGGAATGCCTGGCTTCCATCGGGGGCTACCTGCTTATCGGTGCCGTCGGGTTGCCGGTGTTTTCTGCGATGCGCGGCGGAATCGGCGTGTTGGCCGGCCCCACCGGCGGCTTTTTGTGGGGCTTTTTGCTGGGTGCCGCAGCCGCACTTGTTTTCATCCATTTCACAAAAAGCATTGCTGAGCAGGGCGGCAAAAAAGCACTCGCCATCAATCTTGCCGCCGCCCTTATCTTTATGGCCATCACCTATCTTATCGGCTGGGTGCAGCTTATGTTTGTTGCCGCACTAAGCCCCGCCGCCGCCTTTGCTGCTGCCATTGCGCCGTTTGTAATCATCGACGCCATCAAAATAGTCGTCGCCGTAGGCGTTGCCGCAGCCGTAAAAAAGGCCGTGCGCTAGCGTTAAAGCGCCCGGTTTTCCTACAGAAGGCCAGCCATATACAGGGGCAGATGCAAGATACCATCCGCTTCCATAATATCTTTGGTATACAAGATGATCGGCTGTTCTATCCGCTTGCCAAACCGAGCTGTAAACTTGTCAAGCGAGGTGTGCGGCCGATATCTTCCTGATTTGACCTCGATGGGAAATGGTTTCTTTATTCCAGAAACCAGAAAGTCAATTTCCATCATATTCTTGCGATTGTTGGTATCGCTCTTAGAATAGAAGTAGAGGCGCGGGTGATTTGGGCGCAGCATCTGTGCGACGACGTTTTCGGCAAGCATTCCTTCGTTAAACTGCAGCTTATCCAGCAATATGTCGCGGTACAATTCGCTATCGGCAAAGGCCCTATCCTGCAGGGTAAGGGCAACGAGCAATCCCGTGTCGCCAAGGTAGAGTTTCTGCGTTGTGCTATCAGCACTTGCCGCAAGGAAACTGGTGGGGTCAGTGGCATTCAGGCAGGTGTTCACCACCATGGATTCGTCTAGCCACACGAAGGCGTCTTCATAATCGCGAAACCGGGCAGCCTTTCTTAGGGAGGAAAGCTTGTAACGCTTTTCCTTCTTGGAAAGCTGCGATGGAATGCCATCAAAGATTGAGAGAATCCGCGCTTCGTACCCCTTTGCGAACTTCGTCACGTCAGAACGGTAAAGGTCAAGAATAAGCCGTTTTGCCCTGTCAGCCTGCTCGAAATCCTTGGTCTCAAGGTATTTTTCCACAACCTGAGGCATGCCCCCCACCAGCAGGTAAAGCCTAAAATCGTTCATTATGCGTCGATGGAGCGCCTGTCCTAGGGGCAGACGTTTTTCGAAGAATGTACGCAAGGCAGGGTAGGTGGCATCATCGCCGAGCGCCCAAAGAAACTCTTCGAAGTCAAGCGGAAACATATCGACATGCTCTTCTTCCGAGGGAATGAGTATGTCTTCAGCGTTTCGCCGCAAAGTAACAAGCGAACCTGTTTCGAGATAGTCGTAGCGCCCATCTGCAACCAAGTATTTTATCAACTGCCTTGCCTTGGGATAAAGCTGTACTTCATCGAATACTATCAAGCTTTTTCGTTCCACCAAGTTTGCGCGGTAGAAGGCCGCCAGCCTCAAAAGCAGCATGTCGATGTCGCCGCTGTCGTTTTCAAAGATATCGCGCACTTGAGCTGGCAGCTTGCCAAAATCGATAATCATATGAGATTCGTATTCGTTTTCGGCAAAGCGTTTGCAAACATAGCTTTTGCCCACGCGTCTCGCACCGTCAACAAACAGGGCGGTAGAGCCATTCGACGTGCGCTTCCATTCCAGCAGACGAGCGTAGACCTTGCGCTTTAATTCCATATGAATGCTCCAATACACCAAAAGGCAGGTTTCAACTTAGCTAACTATACACCAAAAGGCAGTTTTCAAGCTAGTCAACTATACACCAAAAGGCAGTTTTATTGCTTGCGCGCTGCGTTAGAGTTCTGGGGGGATGGAGGGTAGGGCGATTAGGAAGCAGGCGCCGCCTTCGGGGCGGTTGAAGGCTACGACGGTGCCGTCGTGTGCTTCGACCGCCGATTTTACAATGGCAAGGCCCAAGCCGGTGCCGCCGGTGCCGCGATAG
>JAVWGW010000200.1:0-2381 GCA_036640375.1 Raoultibacter sp.
ACGCGTACGGTTCAGGTCCGTATGGGGGCAACCCTGTGAAGGTTCAAGTCCTTTCGCCCGCACCATTTTTGAAGTTTTTGAGAGGGAGCGCCCTCCTCTGTACCAGGTGTACAAATCGCGCTATACTACGCTTGTACGGTGCCCCGGCCTACCGGGCAGCATCGGTCTTAGATTAAGCCGGGAACTTGTTCAGGGTTGACCGGCTTTCTCTATTTTCCAACACAGTTCACTTTCTTCGGCTGGTTAGGCCAACGATTCCAATAACAACTGACATCAAAGCGCATACTGCAATGACCGTTTGTGTATCCATCTGCCTCACCCCCAATCTTCGGGGATGCCGTCCGGTAAGCAAAGCACCGCGTGCACATTATAGCGCGCGGTGTTCAGCCCAAAACCCTCAAGTGGCGCGGTTTTGCAAGAGCGCCCGAGGAAGCCCCTTAGGCTGGTACAAATCTGGTACAAATCGTCAGCGTTTTGCGCTCCCCCTCATTCCACCGACCCCCCGACTTACGGTTGAAACGCGATCCCCTTTTGAAATTTTTGGAAGGGAGGACCCGCCTCTGCGTCGGGGTGTGCGAATCGCGTTATACTGCGCTAGTATGGTGCCCTGGCCTACTGGGCAGCATCGGGTTTGGGTTATCTATAGATTTGCGGGAAGGGAGCGGCTATGGTTTGCGCAGCAGCACCCCTATCGGCTTGTGCTTCCGTGCGCAGGTGCGGCGTCGCTTTTGGCCTGGCTGCGGCTTTGCTGCTTGGCGCACTTTGCGGCATGCCTGCGGCGGCTTACGCCCAACCTGTCCCACCTACCCAATCAGCCGCTAACCTTACTTCGCCGCGCGATTCTTCCGCAGCTCATTCCGAACCTGCCCCACCTGCCCTTGTGCCCGGGGCCACCTTTTCTGCGGATATTGAAGTGGTCACTTCTGTGGCACAACCTGTCGCCTGCACGTTTGCGGTGCTTTCGGCGGCCTTGCCCACACAGGCCGGCAGCGTCCAGGTGGGCAACGGCAGCGACACGGCAATCAGCACGCTCACCAGCGGATACCTGCACATCCCTGACACGGTGCAGCACAATGGCCTTACCTATCGCGTCGTCAAAGTGGGCGATAAGGCCTTTCAGGGCTGTAACGGCCTGCTCACAACCGGCCTTGTGCTTAACACCACCATCACAGCGCTGGGCGTGGCAAGCTACAAAGAATGCGGCAGCCTGCAAGGCACAGAACTTGCGGCAACGCGTGCACCCATAACAACGCTGGGCGCCGAATGCTTCAGTGCCTGCTACAGCCTCAAGGGTACGGAACTAAGCCCGAACAAAACCATCACGCAGGTGGGAGCCTATGCGTTTTCCCGCTGCACTTCCCTTATTGATCCGGGGCTTGACGGCAACAATACGGTGGCCTCTTTGGGCGAAGGCACCTTTGCGCAGTGCTACAACCTGCCCACCACCGGGCTTACCACCAACACAAGCATCACGGCAATTCCGCCTTCCTGCTACTTCCAGTGCTTCGGACTGGTCAGTACCGGGCTCACCGTCAATCATACGGTGACCACCATAGGAAGCGATGCGTTTCGGGAATGCCGCAACCTTATTTCAGCCGATTTCACCGCAAATCGTGCGGTGAAAACCGTCGGGGAGCGCGCGTTTAAAGATTGCACGCGCATCTTAGACACCGGGCTGACGCTGAATGGGTCGGTTGAAACCCTGGGCGATTCCAGCTTTGAAGGATGCCTGAGCCTTGCCAGCCTCACGCTGCCCAAAACCTTGCACACCCTTGGCACGCGCGTCTTTGCCGATTGCCGCGCCTTGCGCACTATCATCATTTTGGGCGAAGGCCCAGCGCGCATAGGCAGCGCCTGTTTTGCCGCTAGTGCACCGGATGCAATCCTGTATTGCGAAGCCTCGCAGCTTGCCCGCTGGGAAGCATACTGCGCGCAAAGCACGCCCCCGATAAGCGTGCTTGCCTACGCCAACCCACCAGCACCACAACCCGATGTGTCGCCAACACCGCCCGCCACTAGCGCCGGCGCTGGTGCCCACCCTGGCGATGGCACCGCTGGCGCCGCTACAGCCCCGCAGCGGCTTGCCGCCACAAAAGACGCAACCCCAACAGCCACGCTGTTGGGGTTGAGCGGCGTGCTTGGTCTTGTGTGTTTGGGGCGCTTAGCTTACCGGGCAGGTTGGATGGGTTGGTCTGCCAACTGCTACACTCTGCCACCAATCAACCGAAAGTGAAAAGGCGACCACAAAAGTCGCCTTCCTAGAAATTCAACAGCTTCTACTTCACTACAAACGTGGACATGATATAGGCAGCATCATCAACCTGCTGCTGAGAAGGTGAGATAGGGCTGCCTCCATCACTTAGGCTAAAAACATTCGATTT
>JAVWGW010000201.1:0-2374 GCA_036640375.1 Raoultibacter sp.
TGAGGATCCTTTACGATCAAGCTTGACATAATACTGGATACCTTCGATGGAAAGGCCGCTTTTTCGCAAAGCGTCAACAAGATGTAATTGTTCAATATCAGCATCGGAAAAACTTCTCACTTTATGTTTATCACGATAAAGATGAGGGAAAAATCCGCATTTATCGTAGTAGCGCAATGTGTAAGCTGATATGCCGGTTATATCGGAAACCTCACGTATGGGATAGCGCGGTGTGGCGGCGGTGTCCACAGAAGAGGAACGGTCTGCTTTTTCCTGCATTAAACGACACCCTTTCTCGTATCCCCTCTTTTTACGTAATTGTTAGAGTAACTCTAACCCCTTTCAGTATAGGTTAGAGTTACTCTAGGGTCAACGATTATGCGGAAAATGCAGCGCGTTTCCTTGGAGAATCAATAAAGGCCTAAGTGAAGATAAAGGAAACGAGGAAGGCGGCTGAGGCAATCCACATGAGGGGCTTAATATCTTTTATCTTACCCTGAGCAAGCTTGATCACGCAGTACGAAATAAAGCCAAACCCGATACCGTTGGTGATGGAATACGTCATCGGAATGCCGACAATGGTAATAAACGCCGGAAATGCCGAAGACATATCCTTCCAGTCGATTTCACCGACGTCGGTCATCATCAGAAAGCCAACAACTACAAGGGCACCGCAGGTGGCTGAGGCGGAAACCATACCGATAATCGGTGCCAAGAAGGCGCACAGGAAGAACAACACTCCAATAACAATGTTGGAAAGACCGGTGCGGGCACCAGCAGCTGCGCCGGAGGTTGATTCAACAAACGAAGTAATGGAGCTGGCACCAACGAAGCCACCAACCGCTGCTGCGGCGGAGTCAACGGCAAGAATTGAGCGGACATCTTCGACATTACCTTTTTTGTCGGTGAATTCAGCCTGGGCACCCACGGCCACAACCGTGCCCATGGTGTCAAAAAAGTCGCTCATAAGCAGGCTGAATACAAAAATGAGAAGCGTGGGCTGCAAAAATACCTGCACGATTCCCATAACGCCATCAGGGGTGGTTTGAAAGGGTGCCGCAAAGGCGGAAAAGTCGGGCACAAAGCTAAATTCGGTAGGCAGCGGAGTGACACCAAGAGGAATGCCCACAAGGGTGGCCACAACGATGGAAATGAGCAGACTTGCCTTTATATTGCAGGCGTAAAGCACTACCGATAAAGCTATGGAGATGATGGCCACAAGGGCAATGGGTGAGGTTAAATCCCCCAAAGAAATAAGCGTGGCTTCGTCGTTTCCGATAATGCCGCCGCCCTTAAGGCCGATAAAAGCGATAAACAGGCCAATACCGATGCCAATTGCGCGCCGCAGCGCGACGGGAATGGCGTTCATAATCGCTTCGCGCAGACCGCACAGCACCAAGATCAAAATGGCGATGCCTTCCAAAAAGACAATGGCCATAGCAACGCGCCAATCGACCCCGAGGCTCCCGCACAGCGTAAAGGCAACAATCGCGTTAATACCCATGCCAGAAGCAAGCGCTATGGGGCGGTTGGCAATAAGACCCATGGCGACCGTCATGACGGCGGCACCAAAACAGGTTGCCGTAAGAGCCGCATTAAACGGAATACCGGCTGCTTCCATCATGGCCGGATTGACGGCGATGATGTAGGCCATGGTTAAAAAAGTTGTGAAGCCACCTATGACCTCGATTGATACCGAACTTCCGCGTTCGGTAATCTTGAAAAACTTATCCACTTACTCCCCCTCATGTTCTTGTTTGTTCGTATCGAAATTTCCTGCAGGATAGGTATCGTCTTGCGCTTTAAACGCCGCTGCTTCCGAAACCACCCGTACCGCGTTGGGTTTCGTCAAGCCTTGTCTGTAGGACAAGGGCTGCTTGTTCCACGCGAACAATAACTAATTGCGCAATTCGATCGTTGGGTGCAATGGTGAAGCTGCATTTTTGATCGAGATTGATGCCGATAACTTTGAGTTCTCCCCGATAATTGCTATCGATAAGGCCAGGTGCATTAAGCAAGGTAAAACCCTGTTTTATAGCTAAGCCGCTGCGGGGCAGAATAAGGCCTGCATAGCCTTCAGGGATGGCCACACACAGACCGGTGGGAATAAGCGCGCGTTCAAAGGGCTCCAAAACACAGCCCTGTGTGGCTCGCAAATCAAGGCCAGCATCCCCTGGGTGGGCATAGGTGGGTATCAGCACGTCATCAGTGCTAACACAGGTGGGAATGCAAAGTGGCTCCGGCATTATTTCAACCCTTTAAGGGCGCTCATAAATTCTTCCACATTCTGAAAATCTTTGTAGACGCTGGCAAAGCGCACGTAGGCAACATCATCAAGCTTTTCCAGGCGGTCAAGGGCGAGTGTGCCGAGTTC
>JAVWGW010000202.1:0-2346 GCA_036640375.1 Raoultibacter sp.
CCCGTTCTACAACAATAATCGCATGGAAATGATTGGGCATAATAACATGGTGGGGGCATTGTATATTTTCATATTGGTTTATGATTTTGTGCCAAACATTTTCGACCATGCGGGCGGATATAGAATCCGCCCCTACATTTCCGAACAATATTTCACGATTATGTGTGCATATTGTCACAAAATATGCACCATTGGATGAATAATCATATCCCTCTAAGCGTGTCTTTTTTCGTTTGGGCAAATCCAATTCATCATCACCCCTGTATATCGCGTTGAAAACGGACCGTGCGGGCGGATATGGAATCCGCCCCTACGTGCTCTTCGTTGCAGGCGGGCGGATAGGGAATCTGGCTCTACTCCCTAGACAGCAGGGTTATGCATTCCACGTGTGCGGTGTGGGGAAACATATCGACTGGTTGAACTTCTTGCAGGGTGTATCAGTGCTTTACCAGGTATTCCACATCGCGCAGCTGCGTTTGAGGGTTGCAGGAAATGTAGACAATGCGCTGCGGAGCAAGCTGGCAGGCAGCCTGCAAAAATGTTTCGTTGGCTCCGGTGCGGGGCGGATCCATCAACAGCACGTCGATCTGCGCTTCTTTTTCCGCCAAATCACGCATGAAATCACTGGCGTTGGCCGTGACAAATTCAGCGTTTTCGATGCCGTTATGTTTGGCGTTGTTGGTGGCGTCGCGAATGGCGGAAGCGACGTTATCGACCCCGATAACATGGGCAGCACAAGCACCGCGCACCGGATTGGCAGCCCCCTCAACAGCACCTTCACAAGCAGGCAGCTCTTCGGTGGCGCGCCCCGAACCGCTGATTTCAGCGGCAGGCGCTGCGGCGACGGGTCGCCTAGAGGCTTCAAACCCGCGCGCTGCCACCAGGCCTATTGTGCCGGTGCCACAATAGGCATCAAGCACGGTTTCGGTGCCCGATAGATGGGCCATTTCGATGGCGCGGCGGTAGAGGACTTCCGTTTGCACGGCATTCACCTGGTAAAACGAATGGGATGAAACGCGAAAGCTGAGCCCGCAGATGTTATCCAAGATAAAGCCGGGGCCATAGAGCACCTGTTCAGCTTCGCCTAAAATCACGTTTGTCTGGCGCGTGTTGATATTTTGCACCACCGTGGTTATTTCGGGGCAACGACGCACCAGTTCACGGATGAAGTTTTTCGACCCAGGGAACTGGCGGGCATTGGTCACAAGAGTCAGCAGCACTTCTTCACTGGTGTGCCCGACGCGCACGACCGCATGGCGCAAAAAGCCCGTGCCCGTATCTTCTCGATAGGGTTCAAGGCGAAACTGCGGCATCAGATCGCGAATGGCCAACACGATGCTCTTCGCCACCTGGTTTTCAATGAGGCAGGTATCGGTGGCCACAAGGCGATGGGAGTGCGCCGCATACATGCCGCACAAAATTTCATGGCGGGGCTTGTTGTTGCGGCCGTTGTTCTTGCCCGCCTGCCTGCCCCGCCCATCATCGCGACCGCGCGCAGTCGACCCACTACCGGGGATTTTCTTGCCGGGCGCATAGGGGGAAACCACCTTGCTGCGGTAGTGGAACGGATCATCCATGCCCAAAATGGCGTTGAATACCGTGGCCTGGTTTGCCACAGGGTCAAACAGGGAAATAAGACTTGCCTGCTTGTCGGCAAGTTGCTTTTCGTAGGGCACTTCAAGCAACTGACAGGCACCGCACAGCCGCTCGACAGGGCACAGCGTTGCCGGCTGGCTCGCGGCCGCACCAGCAACACCAGTCGCAGGGGCTCCCACCTGCACCCTTGCCTGCCCCGGCGATTGGTTGGCCGAGCTCTGCTGCTTGCGCTGCGCCGGCCGGCCGCCACCTGCTTGAGGCTTGCCGGCCGGCTTTTTGCGCGTGGCCGACTGACCACCCTTTGCCTGGGGCTTGCGCGCCGCGTGCTTCGCTTTGATTTTTGCTTTGGTTTTAGGTTTATTAGTTTTCATACTGCCATTGTGTCACAGAAATGCCCGCGCGGCGAAGAGGACATCACCTTTTCCCGAACATACCCATGCTTGGCCTGCGCGCGCTTCAGGTTTCAGGTTTCAAAACGTTGACAGGCAGCGGGCACAGGTGCGCGCTCTGGTATAGTTGGGCGCATATTTAGCGCGCGCCTTGCGACGAAAGGATCACTATGAACTTCATCATCCGCTGGTTGGGTATCGCCATCGCCGTGGGCGTTGCCGTGTGGCTTGTGCCGGGCATCGAAGTGCTCAGCAGCACGCAATCGTGGATTGCCATTGGGCTGTTTGGGCTGATCCTTGCCCTTATCAACCAGACGATCCGCCCTATTTTGCATCTGCTTAGCTTGCCCATTTCCTTTTT
>JAVWGW010000203.1:0-2333 GCA_036640375.1 Raoultibacter sp.
ATTCAGACCTTTTGTTGGGGCGCTGTCCTTCGGCGGTTGTGAAGCGCTTGAACCTGGCGCTTGATAGCAATTGGGCACCCAACTGCATGTTTGCCGCAAGTGATGGCCGGGAAAACAACTTCTACTATGAACCCCTGCGCGCCGCCGCGCAGCACCCTGAAGCGCAAAGCAGCGATTTGGGCTACTGGGCGCGCCCGCATGATTTTGCCGATAACGGACAGGCTTCCATAACCTATAGCGTTCCGCTGAAAACTGCAAGCGGGGAAGTGTTTGGCATTTTTGGCATTGAAATCGCTCTTGACCGGGTGATGGCTCTGTTTCCTTACGAAGAACTGGATAGCCAGGGTACGGGATCGTATCTGTTTGCCATCGCCCACCCCGTCGTTGAGGGCACCCCGGAAGATGAAGGCTTGCCGGTGGGGGATGTGCCACGCACCTACGAAATGCTTGACGGCCGCGGGGGATCGTATGGTCCTTATACCAGCACGGGCAATCCGCTTTTCGATGCTCAGCTTGATGAAGCGGGGCGTATGCATGTCGATTCTTCTTCAAAGGATATGATGGCGCACGCGAGCAAGCTTTCTTTGTACGGAGAAAACTCACCCTACGCCAAAGATTCGTGGGTGATTGTTGGCCTTGATACACGTCAGGCCTTGTTTTCTTCCGCGCAGTGGCTGAGTCGAAGTCTTTTGCTGTCGTTTGTTGTCTCGGTTGTGGTTGGGCTGGCGTTTGCCATAATGATGGGCGTGGTGCTGACGGCTAAATTCTCTTCGTTTATGCAGCAGGTGCGCAATCGCCGACCTAATGGGGAAGTGGCGTTTACGCCCACAAAGGTTTTGGAATTAGACGAGCTGGCCGGTGCCATTGAAGCACTTTCTGCCGATGTTGCTTCAAGCGCTTCGCGGCTAGGACAGATTATGGCGCTTTCTGATCGCCGCATTGGGGCCTTTGAATACGATATGACCACGAAAGCAATTTTTTATGCGGGATCGTTTTTTGAACTGCTGGGCGTTGACGATTTCCCTGATTTTCCAGCGGATATCGATCGGGCCAGCATGGCTGCGGGCACCCTGGATGCGGTTTCGCTCGAACGCTTATTTGAAACCTATAAACCTTTCATGCAGCCTTCTGCCGACAGGGCTTCAACCTGGATTATCGATATTCCCCACACCCGGCGCATCGTGCGTTTTCGCCTGACCGATGGCAAGCAGGGGCGGCATGTGTTTGGTCTGCTTGAGGATGCGACTGATGAAGTGAGCGCGCGCCGCCGTATCGAACACGAACGCGATCACGATATTTTGACCGGTCTCTTAAATAGACGCGCTTTCGAGCGTTCGGCTGAAGAGCTATTGGAAGAGGCGCGCCGCCAGAATCTTTCTGCGATGATGTTCATGCTTGATCTGGACGGCCTTAAATTCATCAACGATTCCTATGGCCACGATTGGGGCGATGGCTACATCCGGCGCGCGGGGGAACTCATTGACGCGGCCGTGGGTGGCCTCGGGCTGTCGTCGCGCGTTTCGGGCGATGAGTTTTTGGCGCTTGTTGTGGGTGCGCAGGAGCTTATCGCGCAGGTTTCAGCAGGCCTGCAAGCAGCTTTTTCCACCAAGTTTTTTGATACGCCCGACGGCCAGCATATGCGCGTGCGTGCTTCGATGGGCAGCGCTCGCTTCCCCGAAGATGCCGCCGACTATATGCGCTTGCGCGAATATGCTGATTTCGCTATGTACACGGCAAAAAATACCCGTAAAGGAGAGCTGTGTGCGTTTAGCCTCGATCTTTATCAGCAGAAATCCTATCTTTTAAGCAAGAAGGAAGATTTAAATCGCCTGCTCGACGAAGTGTTGGTGGATTATCACTTCCAGCCAATCGTCAGTGCGCGCACGGGTAAGGTGTTTGGCTATGAAGCGTTAATGCGCCCCCGCCTGTCTTCGCTTCCGTCTCCTGATCTGGTGCTTGAGCTGGCACGTTCCCAGTCGAAGCTGCATCGCGTCGAGCAGATTACGTTTTTTGAGGCCTTAAAATCCTACGATCGCTTTGACATGGGCGATTCTTTGCGTCTGTTTGTGAACACGATCGGTACGCAGTGCCTTTCAGAACAGGACATCGCCACCTTGACCGCCCGCTACCCTGAGCTGCTTAAATGCTTGGTGGCAGAAATCACAGAAAGCGAATACGGTCGAGGATTTTTGGAGCGCAAGCGCGAAGTGATGGAGGCGTGGGGTGGATCGTTCGCCATTGACGATTTCGGCACGGGCTATAACGGCGATTCCATTTTGCTTGAAAAGGTTGCTGATTTTGTAAAAATTGACATGTCGATTATCGCCAACATT
>JAVWGW010000204.1:0-2319 GCA_036640375.1 Raoultibacter sp.
GAAGGCATAATTCATCCGCATAAATAGCGTGTTTGCATTGCTTTGAGGACTTGCACTATCTCTCACAAAGTCGTCCTGGTTTTCCAGGGCGACTTTGTCTTTTGAAGAAGAAGGTAATAAAGATTTGCCAGCACACCGAAGCTATCTTTTTGGATTATACTTCTTGATTCATTACAATTTTATCGTGCGCACTACAGCCAAACACGACCGAAGTGCACCGATAGATTTGCCTACTGCTTTTTGTCAAAACTCGTGTGCCCGCGCGCCTTTTTTGTGCCGCGCGCCAACGCAAAGGACTGCCCATGAACGTGATCTATGCCGAAAAACCTTCCCTGGGAAGGAAAATTGCCGAAGCTCTGGGCGCCACGCGCAAGGGTAACGGATTCATGAGCGGCACGGGGAAAACCGGCGTTGAAATTTTTGTCACCTGGGGCTTTGGCCACATGGGCGGCCTGGTCTATCCCGAAGTATACGATCCCGCTTACAAAAGTTGGCGCGCACGCCCCTGCCCCTTCATCCCAGAAGAATACCGTATTGCCCCCAGTGTCGACCGCGGCGTGGAAAGCCAGCTGGCCATTATCGCCGATGTGTTCAAGCCGGAAAACACCCTCATTTGCGCCACAGACGATGACCGCGAAGGTGAGCTGATTTTTGCCTACGTCTGCGAACTGGTTGGGTATGAAGGCAGCTACCAGCGCGTGAAGCTGGATTCGCTTACCACCAACGGCATCCGCAAGGCTTTCGGCAACCTGATAGATGGCGCGCAGCGACAAAACATCGTGGCTGCCGGGCGGGCACGTTCCATCGCCGATTGGGTGGTGGGCATCAACCTCACCTGCGCTTCCACCATCCATTTCATGCGTGGCAAAAGCAAAACTATGAGCGTCGGTCGCGTGCAAACACCCACCTTGGCCATGATTGTCGAACGCGAGTTGGCCATCCAAAACTTCAACAGCAAGCCGCTTTTCACCCCCACCGCCACCGTAACCGCGCCCAGCGGCGAAACCTATACCGCCAAAAGCGAAAACGGATCAACCGAAGATAAGCAGTTGGCCAACACCATTCTTTCCCACATCAACGCCTGCAAGCTGCGTGTGGAAACCCTTGATACCAAAGAAAAGAAAACGAACCCTCCCCTGCTTTATTCTCAAACCACCCTGCAAATGGCCGGCAACAAGCAGCTGGGATACACCGCGCAACAAACGCTCGACTTTTCGCAAGAGCTCTACGAAAAAGGCTTCATCACCTATCCGCGCACCTCAAGCCAATACCTCACTAGCGATATGGCGCCCACCGTGCACAAGGTGCTCGAAATTTTAGGGCGCTGCGAACGCTACAAGCGCTTCGTGGCTGGTGCCTCGCTGGACAACTTCCCTGCCAGCACCTGCGACGATAAAAAGGTTGAATCCCACTTCGCCATCGTGCCCACAGGCAAGATTCCCCAAGGTGTATCTGCCGCCGCGGTCGACCTCTACGATTTGATTGCGAAATCTCTCATCAGGTTGTACTACCCGCCTGCCATCGTCGAAGAAACAACGGCCATCCACCTTGCCATTGCCACGCCGCACTGCGTGCTTGTTCAGCAAGGCAGTATTGCCGTGGGCGCAAGCATCATCAATGCGGCGGGCGAACCGGAACGCTTTGTGGCCAAGGGCATCATCATTCGCAGCAAAGGATGGTGGGCAGTCGACGCGATGCCCAAGCGCGAAAAGGATATGCTTCCCGCCATAGATGCCGGTGGCACCTATCCCGCCACCTTCGAGGTGAAAAAAACCGAGACCACGCCGCCCAAGCGCTTTACCGATGAAACGCTGGTTTCCAGCATGAAGGCAGCGGGCAAATCGCTGGAAGATGATGATTACAAAGAAATCCTTTCCGACCCCCGCCACATGGGCATCGGCACGGATGCCACCCGCGCCGGCATCATCGAAACGCTGGTGGCGCGCGGGTTTATCGAACGAAAAAAGAAGCAAATCCATGCCACGCCCTTCGGCATCCAGGTGATAAAAACGCTGCCGGTTGACGATCTGAAAAGTGCGTCGCTTACCGCGCAGTGGGAACAGCGCCTCAAAGCCATCGAAAACGGGGAAGAAGAATTGGGCAGCTTCGTCGGCGACATCGAAAACCAAACGCGTGCCTGGTGTCAACAGGTTAAAGGTTCAAATTCCGTCATCGTCAATCTGAAAGAACCCGACCCCGAGCTGGAAGGCGCCGTGTGCCCCTTGTGCGGGTCTCCCCTACGCTTCACCTCTGCTGGCGTCGGTTGCGCCGCCTACCCCTTCACTCAATGCCGCTACACCCTCTGGAGCACCATCGCCC
>JAVWGW010000205.1:0-2267 GCA_036640375.1 Raoultibacter sp.
AGTGAAACCATCTGCTCTTGCCATGCCGATTCCTGCATGATTGTCAGTATGTGGAATAGCATCGGCGACCCCAGCGCGGTCGGATCAACTCAACCGTTTGGGCAAATCAGCCACTACACTCTTCAAGTTGAACTGAGCAAGTGCATAAAATGCGGAAAATGTGCGGAGCGCTGCCCCGTGCATGCCATCACGATGGATGGCGAAGGCGGATCACCCAAAGTCAATATGATGTGCTATCGCTGCGGCCAGTGTGCCTATATTTGCCCACAAAAGGCTCGCACACTCGTCAAGCGTCCTGATGAAGAAATCCTTGAGCTTCCGCGCGACTTCCTCGATGATGCCAATATGAAAGCGGCTTACCGTTTCGAACATGGCGTAATCCACGAGCCCATGAGCGCTGAAGAAATCAAGGAACTGATGGCCGCTGCTCAGGCTGCTGCCAAATAAGTAAACGCCCGCAAGTGAACACATCCAAGGCGGGGAGGGTGTACCCCATCAACCCCGCCTGTTTTTCTGCCTGAAGAAAGGAGTGGACGTATGCATGAGATGTCTTTAATGCGCAAGGTTGTAGAAGTTGTCCTTTCGGAATGCGAGGGCAAAAATATCAAAAAGGTATGCGCCGTTCATCTATCCATCGGCGAACTGAGTGATGTAATTGAGGAGTACGTCCAAAGCCTTTTTCAGTTTCTTGCACGTGGCACGATTGCAGAGGCTGCCGAAGTTGTTATCACGCGCATCCCCGCCAATGTGCGCTGCAATAGGTGTTGCAACATATTCCCCATCGATGTGCGAAATTCTGACACTTGGGAATGCCCAAGATGCCACGCAGTCCATGACTATCGTCTTTTTTCAGGCCGGGAGTTTCGCATCGATAACATCGACGTCGAAACCGCTTCCCCTTCCGCAGAAATACCTGCGGCTGCCAAGCTGACATCACCTGCAAGCCCAGCAGCATCCCCCGATGCTACGGCATACGAAAAGGTAGGTTGATACCATGGATAACGCGCGCGTGATACAAATCAAACAGGAAGTACTATCCTCCAACAACGAAGCGGCCGATACCTTTCGTACGAAGCTTGCCAAAAACAAAACCTTCTTTCTTGATATCATGGCCTCGCCTGGCGCTGGCAAAACAACGCTGCTGCTTGCCCTTATTGCCCAGCTTAAAGAACGTGGCGTAACCGACCTGGGCGTGATTGAGGCCGATTTAGAATCTGACGTGGACGCCCTCAAAATTAAGGAAGCCGGCATTCCCTCTGTCGAACTCAATACGCGAGGCATATGCCATGTCGAAATGGGTATGGTTCAAAAGGCTTACGAAGCGTTTACCAACAAGGACTTCGCGTACCTATTCCTTGAAAATATTGGAAACCTGGTGTGCCCCGCCGAATTCGACACCGGAGCGCACTCAAGAATCATGCTTTTGTCCGTGCCTGAAGGCTACGACAAAGTGTATAAATATCCACCGATGTTTGCCGTCGTAGATGCGCTCATTGTAACCAAATCTGACTACCTCTCGATGAACCCCGATTTCGATATGGTTGCATTAAAGAAACAAGCCCGAGCGCTTAACCCTCTTCTTGAAGTTTTTGTCGTTTCTGCTCGAACCGGCGAAGGAATAAACGAACTTACAACCTGGCTTGAAACGCGTCGGGGCGATTTCGAGGCCGATCAAAAGCAGGTACAGTAACACCCTCGATGCCAAGCAGCACAGCGAAGAAGGGCAGCCGGCTACGACAGCTCTTCTTCGCTGTGAGCATTGTGCTCAAGCACTGCATCCAAATATTTTTTGTCAGCGCTCCCATCAAGACGAAGACAACCCCCGACATAAAGACTCATATAGACCATGCGGCAGGCAACTCGATCGATAGGTTCTCTCATGTCATTTTTTACCCAATCATGAATGATGGATTGATCGCCCACGAAAACATAACGAGCAACGCTATCTTTGGTAAGAAGCCCCTCTCCCAGTTCTCCACGCTGACATTCATCGTCAAGATACTCCTTCGTAATAGCGATACTCCTATCCGCCAGCTTTGTCAGATAAAGAGAGCTCAAGGCATTTTCATAGGCAACTTTTGCAAATTGGGGATTTTCACGACAGAACTCAAGACGCCTGGTAGCGCTTGCTATGAACCAAACAGCAGCCTCGCTTTTGTCATCAAAGCAAGATAAACGCATGTCAACGCCATCAACAACGTAAAGCGGATCAACGCAGTACGTGTCATAGCAATCTAAAACCAAATCATAGATACTGCCATAGTGGT
>JAVWGW010000206.1:0-2247 GCA_036640375.1 Raoultibacter sp.
GCCTGGGCTTAGGGCGTGCAGCCGACGAAGAGCCTCACTGCGTGAAATCATGCGTTACCAAGGCACTTCACTTCGGCACCATGACCGATATGGCAGCTTTGGCTGAAAAGAAGGGCGGCGCGCAGATGGAAGGCGTTACCGGGCCTTCTGTATATCTTTCTTAAAAAAGATATACACGGGCTGCTATGCCGTGTCGCTTGGACTGTTGGTTTAAGCGACACGGCTTCTATTTAAGGAGAGGGCAATGGACGAACAGGAACTGCAAGGGGTCATGGAAGAGCGCATGCTCGGCTATCGTTTTTTATCGCAGGTCTACCGGGCGGCTCCTACGGTTGATTTTCTTCAGGCGCTCAAGACAGCAAGGCCGTCCGAAGAGGATGCCTTAAGTGCCTTTGTTGCTGGCTTGCAAGATGCCGACTTGGAAGCGTTGAAGGTTGATTTGGGTGCAGAATATGTGCGGGTGCTTCTTAACATGGGTCCGTCGCCCGTAGCGCCCTACGAATCGGTGTACACCAGTCCCGAAAAGTTGCTGATGCAAGATGCGCGCGACGAAGTTGTGGCGGCGTATCGCCGGGAAGGTTTGGTGGCAACAACTGATACAAGCGAACCAGAAGATCATCTTGCGACAGAGTTTGAATTCATGGCTTACTTGTGTGAAAAAGCCTTCCTTGCTGCCCAAGAAGGCAACAGCGAGAGGGTGGCACACTACCTGGCCGCACAAAAAGACTTTCTTACACAGCATATAGTGCCGTGGGTGCCTCTGTTTTGCGATGATTTCGACAAGCAGGTGAAAACGGAGTATTACAAAGCTCTCAGTAATTTGACGCGACAGCACATTGCGATGGATGAAGACTTCCTTAAAAACGCTGCTTTGTAGGCTGCTTTACGGTTATAAAGTACGCGTCTGTTCCGCCAAGGCTCATACGCTTGCCGCCCCCTCCCACGGTGAGCGTTCCCTTGCTTAAGCGCTTGCGGGGCAGGAATTAAAACCGGTAGTTTCGACTATCGGTTTTTTCATGCTATCCTTCTTTCTGCGGCAAGGGGGCCGATGCGTAAGCGTGAAGGGGAGGGTGCGTCATGGAAAAGAGGAATACCGCAGGCGCGGTGAAGGCGTATCTGGGCAGTGTTTCGCTGGCGGATATTCTCAATAGTCGCATGCTGGGGTTTGCCTTAACGCGTACCTGGGCTTATGTGATGTTCTTCAGCACCGTGATTCACTTTTCGGTACGCAACGATATTCCCCACTTGAACAGCACCGAAACCTGGTCATCCTTGGGTTTGGTCGTGTTGATGGTGGCGTGTGCCCTTTGCGCGCGACCGCTTAGGCAGCTTTTGAGCCACAAGGCGGCGCGCCTGGCCATGCCCATTGTGTTGTGCTTGGTAACGGCTTTGTTGGCTCTGGTTGAAGCAGATTGGTTTCGGCAGCCCTGGTGTTCAATCCTGTCGGTTGTTTCCGGGGTCGGCTTGGGGTTTTTCTACCTTGCCTGGGGTGAGGCTTATACGCGGCTCAATGCAAAGCAAGCTGCCGTGGAGGCTCTTACCTCCTTTCTTGTTGCGGCTTTGGTGTTTCCCCTTATCATTGTGCTGCCCCATCTGCTTGCGGTAGTTGTCACTATGGTATTGCCGCTTGTTTCAGCCTTTATCCTTTTTAAGGTCTTGGGGGTGTGGAGCAAGCCTTCATTGTTAGAGCCGGTGAAGTTGAACAAAAGTGCCTTTTTAATCAAGGCGCTGCTTTCCGTCGGTATCTTTGGTTTTGCTGAAAGCCTCATGCGTTCTTTATTTATTGCGGTTAATCCTGTGGTGGATGTCGATTTATATCCGTGGGTGTTCCTTGTTGCCACACTGCTTTCTGCGGCCGTCATGAGTGTTACGGTCATTGCGCGCAAAAATTCCGATTACGGTTTTGCCTATCGGGTTGTCCTGTTTGCTACCGCTTTCGTCTTTTTGCTGTTGCCCATTATGGAACGGGGCACCTTTGTGGTCGACGTGCTTGCTTTGGTGGGCTATTGCATCGTTTCTTTGTTGGTGTGGGTTATGCTTGCGCGCACGGCGAGCACGTATCATCTGTCGGCGATTGTCGTTTTTGGCTGCGGCATTGGCGCTATGGTTGCAGGCGGTTTGGGTGGTACATTTTTAGGGAGCGTATTGCTTTCGTATGTGGATATGACGTACCAGCTTTTGAGTTTGACGGCGCTGCTCTGCGTCTGTGCACTCTTTTTCGCCTACCTCTTTCTCTTTAGCGAAAAC
>JAVWGW010000207.1:0-2242 GCA_036640375.1 Raoultibacter sp.
TGCACCCCGGCGACCCCTTGCCCCAGATTGGTGTGTATGGACACACGCACGTGCCCGCAATTTTGACCGGCGCGGATGCCGGATGCACCCAAGCGCTTATCTGCCCGGGCAGCGTTGCCTACCCTCGCGGCGGATCAAAGCCCTCAGTTGCCAAACTGACCCTTTGTGATGGCCGCGTCGGCGACATACACATCGAAGAGTTGCCCCGCTAATTGCCGCTGTCAGGCCGTGACTTGTGTCAAGATTTTGATTCGCTAGCAATCTTAGCAATCAATTCATTTGCCCAAGTTGCTGCATCGCTGACGTTTTGAAGAACATCCAAGCTTCGAGCCTGCTGGCTATATAGAGAATCCCAGTCCTGATTTATGGTTACTGCTGGTGGCCAGGTTTGCATTTTTCGATAAGCAAATAGACGCTCACATGTATCTCTTGTTTCTTTGTAATTAACTTCGCCGTTCGCTATTACCAGCTGCAAGTCAATTAAGTCATGGGCTCGCTTGCTATTAGCCGCACTTGCTCCGTGAATCTTCTGGGCGATTTGGTGCGATAAGCGCATAACGGGAATTGTTTTTGGTTCAGGAAAGCCCAACGATTGCAAAATTGCCGAGGCTTCTTTTGGAACAATCAAATCAGGGTCTTCTGCATCACCGATTTCATCGTGTCCGAGCTCGAACGGCACCGTGCACCACGAAACACCAAGGTAACTAAGCTTTACATCGAAGGGTTTCATCACGTAAGCATTGGGTACGCCTGCGGGACTTGCTGGTTGGTGTCGTATTAATCGTGCGGTGAAATTGTTCCATCCATTTTCGAGCTTGTCTTCAAACTCAACAATGAAGGCGTCAAGATCACTTGCTCTTGCTGCGTCAAAATCGCTGGTAGCTCTTGTTTTTCGATCGCCGAAGCGAATCTTGAGCGCCGATCCGCCTTTCATGGCGCCATTGGGCAGCATTTGCGCAACTATAGTGTTTGCGAGCAGGGTTCTCGTTCGCAAAAAATCTTCATCGCTATTGCCGCGCCGCCGCAATGCCATATCTAAGTTTCGCTTACTGTTGGGACGGCTTATCGCCATTTCATCTCATCCTTCAACTGGTTGAGTGCCCTTGTTGTTAAATAGCCTTCTTCTTTGGCTCTATTCGCTGCGTCTTGGAGTCGGTCATCCATCATTGTTGTGCGTGCGCTTGCTATTGCGCAGGCAACGCTTTGACAAGGAATGCCATCATAGGCAGTTATCGTGTCGTTTTCAGATGTTTTAAAAAGACGAATGCTGTCCGGAATAGCTTTGCGCGTTCTTTTCGGCACGGCTACGCAAACATAATCAGGGTTGGTGGGAGCAAGTTCCAGCATCGCTATTACTGATTCACCATAGAGGTATGCGCCTTTGCCAAAGCGCGCAACGGCGATGGCGTAGGGATCGGTATCGCCAGGAATGTATCGAGCGAGGCGATAAAGGCCGCGACCCATATGCTCAAGCTTTCCTCTATGGGCAAGCTTAGCTAACTCTATCGCTGGAATACCTATTTCCGCTGCTTCTTCAGTGGTTATCAGGTAATGATTATCCACGGCGATTTCGTATATGTTTTCATAAATGGTCATGGCAGAACTATACCATTTTTTGTATAGTTCTGCCATTTTGCATTACATTAATTTCCACAAGCTTGTGGGGCTCGTATGGCTGCATCTATAAGCTCGGCGGTTTTTGACCATTGCTGTTCGGGGGTGATGCTTGCTTCGCCATCGCCGTTTTGCTGCCCGTAGTTGCCGAAATAGGCGTGGTTGCCACCGGGAATAACGCTGGGTGTTCCGAAGCAAGGTGCATCTTTCGGCATCAGATCGCTGGCCGCAGCAGCAAGCTTGTCTCTGTTTATCACCTGGTCGTTTTCCCCGTAGGCGGTAAGGTTTTTCAGGTTTGTTTGCGAAAGATCGCTGGCCGAATAGGCGCCCAGCAAAACCAGGCCACTGAGGGCATCGGTGTGGGCGGCAGCGTATTGTGCGGCCATGGATCCGCCCAGGGAATGCCCGCCGATCCACCACGAAGTGACGGCAGGGAAGGCGTCCATAACGTCGGCTGCGGCATCGATGCCGAAAAAGGCCAGGTTAAAGGGCATTTCCACAACAATACACACATATCCTTTTGCAGAAAGTTCACGCATCAGGGGTGCGTAAGCGGTGTATTCGACTTTCGCGCCGGGGTAAAAAACCAAGCCCGTTTGGGCTGCCGGGTCGCCAAATGCGACATAGT
>JAVWGW010000208.1:0-2241 GCA_036640375.1 Raoultibacter sp.
CATCCGAAAAGAACCACATCGAAAGCACGCTACCCGAAATTTTGCAGAAAATCCATTCGCACGACAGAGCGACAATGAGCGCGTTTCTTTCCTATGCCAGCCTCAAACAGGCCTACGCCTTGGGCATGAACAATCTGGAACACGAATATCGCCTGATTGATGCGGAAGACAACTACCGCTGGTTTCGCTGCGCGCTGCAACTTTTTGAAGACGTGCAAACCCACGACCTCATGTGCTATGCCTACATTGAAGACATCGACACAGAAAAGCGCGAAGAACTGGCACTGCTCTACAACGCGCAGCACGATTTAATGACGGGCTTTTACAACAAGGCCACGACGGAAGAAAAAATTAACGAGATCCTGGAATCCACGGAATGCGGCACAGAAACACACATTTTTCTTATCGTTGACCTGGACTATTTCAAGGAAGTCAACGATCAGTTTGGGCACGCTTTCGGCGATGCCGTCATATCCCAATCCTCCGAAAAAATTAAAGAACTCTTCCGCATAGGCGATGTTTTAGGGCGCATCGGTGGCGACGAATTTGTCGTATTCATGAAAAATGTCAGCAGCGAGCAAATAGCGTTTTTGAAGGCGCAGGAAATATGCGACGCCTTAGCGGAAACCTACGCGCAGGGCACAGTAGAGCGCACGCTTACCGCCAGCGTCGGCATTGCCCTATACGACAAGCACGGCACCACCTACGACGAACTGTATCGCAATTCGGATACGGCAATGTACAATGCCAAGCAAAAGGGGCGCGGGCAGTTTTCTCTTTACGATGCAACAATGCAGATCAGCACGGCACCTCCTTCGCGCATCGACTCCCGGCAACTAGGCAAGACGCATACCCTGAAAAGCCATATCGGCGAATATGTGTTTCGCATACTGTACGAATCACAAGACAAGCAGCGCGCCATCAAAGCGGTGCTGGAGCTGGTTGGCAAGCATTACCATATCAGCCGCGCCTACGTTGTGGAAAACTCCAAAGATGGCGCCCATGCGCACTGCACGTTTGAATGGCACAATGAAGGCATTGCGCCGCTGCAGCTTGAAAACCTGGGATTAACCTATGCCGATCTGGGCGATTATAGCGCCAACTTTGGCCAGGAAGGCATGCTCCTTTTAACCAACTCCGCCGCCGCAAAAACACCGCTTGAAAAAATCTTTCAAGCGCAGCAAGCCAAAACGACGCTGCAGTTTTCCATCATGCGCAATGGGCACTTCGCCGGCTTTATCGGCTTCGATGAATGCGTGCAACAACGTGCGCCGGAAGCAGAGGAGCTCAACGATTACCGCAACTTCGCCAATATCTTAAGCGTTTTCATTACGGAAATGCGCGCATTTGAGCAGCTGCAAGCCACAAGCGATGTTGCGTTTTCCCTGATAAACAGTCTCGATTCATACGCCTATGTGTGCAATCCACGCACGCATAGGCTGCTGTTCGTAAACGACAAAACCCGCACAAACATCCCTTCGGCGCGCGTGGGAGATGTGTGCCACAAGGCGCTATGGAACAACGATAAACCTTGCCCCAACTGCCCCATGCAAGGTCTGAAAAAAAACGGGGGATCGCTCTATACGGCCACGCGTTACAGCCCCGAAGCGAATGTGCGGTTTAAGGTCACCACTTCGTGGATCGACTGGCTTGACAACGAAAAAGCCTGCCTTATCAACAGCTTCGACCTTTCCGAAGACTAAATCCCGCACGCAACCACCACCTAGCCAACTGGTAAGGCGGCAAAGCCGCTGGTTGGCTAGGTGGTGGGCGGGTGTGGGTGCGGGGTTAATCTTGGCGGGCGTCCATGGGGGTGAAGGGGCGCTTTTGCGCACGGGTGGATTTGTATGCGGGGCGAATAATGCGCTTGCCCGACACAATTTCCTCGAAGCGGTGCGCCGCCCAGCCGGTCATGCGTGCGCAGGCAAACAACGGCGTGAACAAATCTTCCGGAATGCCCATCATGGAATACACAAAACCCGAATACATATCGACGTTGGCACACATATCTTTCTTCGTGCCTTTTTCCTTCAGGATAACCTCGGGCGCCAAACGCTCGATGCTTTTCAGCAAGTTGAGTTCGGCCTCAAATTCGGTGCCTGCCGCAAGGCGTTCGGCGAAATCCTTGCAGATGATGGCGCGCGGGTCCGACTTCGTGTACACGGCGTGCCCCATGCCATAGATAAGACCCGTGCGGTCGTAGGCTTCCTTGTTCACGACGCGCGCCAGATAATCGGCCAC
>JAVWGW010000209.1:0-2218 GCA_036640375.1 Raoultibacter sp.
TTTTTGCGCATACGCTGGTCACCCCGCAACAATCCTTCACAGAATACCACAGCCTATCCGCCCGCGGATCGACCAATACGCACTATTGCCGCGTACCATTCAACCACCTGCCACACTACCACTGCCGCCTTCATAAAGGCACACAAAAGCATACCCGAAAGCTTTCCGCTAGGAGTACTGCGTATGGGACAGTGGTGCCCGTATGGCAAAGCGGCACAAACCTGGGTTTGTGCCGCTGGGGGGTGCTAGGAGATTTTATTGAGCGAGGGGCGTTTTAGACGCGGGTGATGTAGCTGCCGTCGCGGGTGTCGATTTTGAGGACTTCGCCCTGTTCGATAAACATGGGAACCTGGAGGGTTGCGCCGGTTTCTACCGTGGCGGGCTTGGTGCCACCCTGCACGGTGTCGCCTTTGAAGCCGGGATCGGTTTCGGTCACTTCAAGTTCCACAAACATCTGCGGTTCGATGGCTATCAATTCTTCGCCTGCATACAGCAGCGTGGCTTCGTCGTTTTCCTTGAGCCAGTTGGCCGTGGAACCCACCACATCGGCGGGAATGGCAATTTGCTCAAACGAGCTGTTGTCCATAAAGTTGAAATCGGTGCCGTCGTTGTAGAGGTATTGCATCTTCTTGTTTTCAAGACGCACCGCCTCGAACTTTGTGCCGGCGTTAAACGTGTTTTCCACAACACGACCCGTTTTGATGTCGCGCAGCTTCGTGCGGACAAACGCGCCACCCTTGCCGGGTTTCACGTGCTGGAATTCGACAATCGTGCACAGCTTGCCATTGTTTTCGATGCACATGCCGTTTTTAAAATCTGCGGTACTGATAGCCATAAGGTTATTCCTCCTGATGAAAAAATGAGCCGCTATAGTATAACCGTCTCGTGCGTTGATTGGGTGAAAATTTCAAATCCCTCATGTGTGATCACGCCAAAATCTTCCAGACGCATACCAAATTGTCCCGGAATGTAGATGCCTGGCTCAACAGTGACCACGTTTCCGCAGGCCAACGGCTTATTGTTGCGAGGGGAAAGCACGGGCTGTTCGTGGATGTCGATGCCAACACCATGGCCAAGGCCGTGGCCCATCGCACCCCCAAAGCCGCCCTGTGCCAATACGTCTTCGGCGGCCGCATGGGCCTCGGCACCCGTTATGCCGGGACGCAACATGTCTTCCACCGTTTCGTTGGCACGGCGCAGCGTTTCCCACGCACGCGCCATAACGCCCTGGGGTGCGCCCAAAAATACCGTGCGCGTCATGTCGGAACAATAGCCCAGCGCACGTGCGCCGAAGTCGAGTACGACGCACTGCCCCGCCTCCAAGCGTGTTTGCCCCGGAATGGCGTGGGGGCTGGCCCCGTTGGCGCCCGTGGCCACAATGGAAGAAAACGCCAGGCTGCGCGCCCCTTGGCGCACCATGAAATCTTCCAGCTCAATCTGTATAGCACGCTCGGTCATGCCGGGGCGTATAAAACCAATGATGTGTGTGAAGGCTGCATCGGTTATGGCTTGCGCCGCCTTCATGCGCGCGATTTCGGCTTCATCTTTGACGGCGCGCAGGTTTAATATAAGATTGCTTGTTTCGGCAAAGTGGGGCGTGGCGCCTGCGGCCTCAAAGGTGGTGCTAAGGTGGCGATATTCGGCAAGGGCTATGCTGTCTTCGATGGCCAGCGTGTGCGTGGCAGCCTCAGCAGCATCAGCAGCGTCGGCAGCCTCGGCAGCATCAGCGCCACCAGCGGCGCCCACGACCTGCGCCAGTTCAGCGGCTGCAAATTCCCAAAATGTCGCGGGCGCAGCATCGATGGCGATGGGCGTGGCACGCGCTGCCTGCTTGCAGGCTTCGGCATAGCGCGTATCGGTATGCAACACGGCCCCTGCAGCCGACACCATAAGCGCGTGGGCATCTTCATCATCGAACACATCATCAAAGGCGCACAACCACTTTATGTTGGAAAGCCCGCGCACATAAAAGGCCGAAAACCCCTGCTGGGCACACAGGTCTTGCAGCGCCGCCACGCGCAACTGCGGATCTATCGGGGGCGCATCGGCCTCAGCATCCCTACCGCCCGCGGCACCTTCCACCCCAGAGCCTGACCCGGCGTCGGGTTGCGCAACACCAGCACCCTCCCCCTCATCCGGCGAAGCAACAGCCTGCGCGATAATGGTGCCCCCACAAGGCGCGCTGTCAAAGCCTTCGCCCAGGCGCTCAATGGCGCCA
>JAVWGW010000210.1:0-2217 GCA_036640375.1 Raoultibacter sp.
TTCTTTTTGTTCCTTAAGCTTCGAAGCAATGGTATTCATAGCCTCGTCCCAGGAGATTTTCTCAAATTTCCCCTCGCCCTTTTCGCCCACGCGCTTCATGGGATGCAAAAGACGATTGGGCGAATAAAGTGCCTGCATGGCAGAATTACCCTTAGCGCACAGCGTCTTGCTGCCGCGTCCAAAGTTGTTACAGCCGTCAGGATTGCCTTCAACATTGGTCCAGCGACCATTTTTAATGGTGCACAGCGTTGAACAATGCGTGCGAGCAGGCCCGCACATTTTGCACCAGGCATGCTTCACTTCTATAACGTCCTGGGCCGGCGCGGCATCCTTTGTTTCTTCCAACTTCTTGGGTGCGCATCCTCCCAGCATGGCGGCAGCACCAAGAGCTGCGGCTCCCCCGAAAAAGGTTCGCCTGGTCATTTTTGTTTGTTTCGTCATAACACCTCTCCTCGATTCTTCTCCCTAGTTACGCACACGAACGTAAACTCCCCTCTTTCTTTCATATAGCCTCCCCACCTTTTTAAAGCCCGCATCGCAATCAATCACGCAAGCTTTGTCTTAGCGTAAGCGCTGCGGCGGCAAAGCGGTATCGTATATTTCTGATTGAAAGGGTTTTGCGCATCATAGGTTTCTTATGATTAGGAAAAAAGACACGGGGATACCGGCATATAGGCAGAAATATGCTCCGCTTTTATGCGGCAAACTTGGGAAGGCGATGCCGGAAGAAAAGGGGAAGCGCTAGCGTACGCGCCAGAAAATACAAGCCAGTGTGGCGGCGGCGAGCAGGGCGGAGCAGGCGAAGGCGAGTTGATAGCCCAGCGCGGGGTTGACGGCAACGCTTGCCGTCGTCGTGATAATAAACACCATCGTGGCCGTGCCCAAGGAAGCGCACACCTGGCGCACGGCAACGCAAAAAGAACTGCCGTCGGTAACAATTTCTTGCGGAAGCTTCGCAAGACTCCATGAGGTCAAAGGACCGATAAGCCCCGCGATGCCAACATTGCGAACCCCCTGCCATAGCATCATCTGGGCAAGCGAAGTGTGCGCGTCCATGAAAACCATCCCCACCGCCCCAAGCACCAAAAAAACTCCCGAGCACAGCACCACAGGACGCACCCCCACGCGATCGGTCAAAACTCCTGCAAGCGGATTGATGACAAGCGCGGCGATTGTCCCTGGCAGCAAAACAAAACCCGCTTCGAGCGCTGTTTTTCCGCACAGGCCTTCGACATACAAGGGCACAACCAAGGTAATGCCCAGAAACGAGGCAAAAAGCAAGCACTGCGCAATAAAACCGATAGTGAACTGCCGCGAAGAAAAAATGTGCAAATTGATCAGGGGATCGGGCACACGACGCTGCCGCAGCACGAACAGCACCAGGCTGACAATGCCCACCACAAGGGCCGCCCACACCACGGGGTCGGTTAAAGAAAAATTTGAGGCATTGGAAAACGCAAGCAGAAGACCGCCAAAACCCAGGGTTGAAAGCACGAATGAGAGCGAATCGAGGGGCATCGAATCGGGAGGAACTTTTTCAGCATTAACGCAAACCGCGGTTGCGACAAGCAGCATCCCAGAAAGCACGACGAGGATAACAAAAAAGCTCCGCCATCCCATCGAGCCCACTAAAGCCCCACCGATGGTCGGCCCAATACTGGGCGCAAAGCCTAAGGCAATGCCCGCAATCCCCATAGCGGTCGCCCGGCGATTTTTCTGAAAGCGCGTCACCGCAATCGTCTGCACCAAAGGCAGCAGCATTCCTGTCGAAATCGCCTGCAATACCCGCCCTAGAAGAAGCACAGGGAAATTCCAGGCAACAAAATCAAGCAGCGCACCTGCGAGGAAAAACCCTTGCGCTATATAGATCAAATTTTTAAGAGAAAAACGCCGCGCGAAAAAAGTAGCAAGGGGCACAACCGCGCCGAGCGTAAGCATATAGATGGTAGTAAGCCATTGACCCATACTCATGCTGATGGAAAATTCCAGAGCAACATCTGCAAGCATCGCATTTAAGGCCGTTTGCGAAAGATTACCTAAAGCGGCTCCCAGCATAACGATGGTAAACAGCGCGTATACCTTCGCTCGATCGTTTTTAATGAGGGCGCGCATCATGCATGCCCTAGTTAAACTGCTGCTGGGTTTTCTCAAGCCCGTTATCGAGCAGGTAAAATACCGCTTCACAGCCCCGCTGCTGGGCCGCTTCAAAATCGTCGG
>JAVWGW010000211.1:0-2212 GCA_036640375.1 Raoultibacter sp.
CCTCGAATGTCAATGGGCGGATAGCTACGACACGGCTCGTGGTGATATTTTCCACGAGAGGGCGCACCTGGAGGGCTATTCTTCCCGTAAATCGGTGCGTTCAGAGCGCGGGTTTCGGCTGGTGAGTTATCGGCTCGGTTTGTCGGGTGTGGCGGACATCGTTGAATTTGTCGAGGACGACCAAGGGGTCGTTCTCGATGGTGGTGGCCGCTATCGCTTGATGCCTGTTGAATACAAAGTGGGGAAGCCGAAAATTGAAGACTGGGATCGCATTCAGATTTGCGCACAGGCGCTGTGCTTGGAGGAAATGTTTGGGTGCGCAATTCCTGAAGGCAATCTATTCTACGGAGAAACGCGCCGCCGGGAACGCATTGTTCTTGATGGTGATCTTCGCGACAGAGTTGAATCCCAGGCGTTGCGTATGCATCAATTATTTGATGCCCAGGCTATGCCGCGGGCGGCAAAGAGCTCTCGCTGTAAGCGCTGTTCGCTGATAGACATTTGCCTTCCTGAAATGTTTTCCGAAAAAGCAGGGGAGTACTGGGAAGCCGAAGGGTTTGTCATAAAAGAGGCGATTGCATGAAAAAGCTATTGAACACGCTTTATGTGACTAACCCCAACGCGTTTCTTGCTAAAGCAGATGACGCTTTGCTTGTGCGGATTGAGGGAGAAAAGGCGATACAGCTTCCCTTCCATCTTCTGGAAAGTGTTGTTTTGTTTGGATATTTGGGGTGTACTCCTGCCTTTTTGGGGGAATGTGCGCAGCGGGGGATAACGGTAGTTTTTCTCAATGAATCGGGGCGCTTCCTTGCAAGAGTTGAAGGCCCCGTTTCGGGCAATGTGTTGTTGCGGCGCTGTCAGTACCGAAGGTCTGATGATGGTGCCCGCGCGCTGGGGATTGCTCAGCGTTTTGTCGCCGCCAAGATACATAATGCCCGCATTGTGCTTCATCGCTGCAAGCGAGATTATCCCGATAGCATCGACGCTGTTTTCGATGCAGTACTGGATGATTTAAAGAAGAAGGAACAAGGGGTTTTTGGCAGCGTATCCGCCGATCAATTGAGAGGTATCGAAGGCGACGCCGCACATGAGTATTTTTCCGTATTCAATCAGATGATACGTGTTGGCAATGAAGGCGTGGTCTTTAGTGGGCGATCGCGTCGTCCACCACGTGATCCCGTCAACGCAATGTTGTCTTTTTTCTACTCGATTTTAGGTCGTGATATTGTTGCGGCTTGCGAAACGGTGGGTCTTGATCCTCAGGTGGGATTCTTCCATCGCGACAGGCCTGGCAGGGCAAGTCTTTCCCTTGATTTAATTGAGGAATTGCGTGCGCCCTATGTTGATCGGTTCGTGCTTTCTTTGTTTAATCGCAGGCAGATTGTGGTTGATGACTTTGAGACTAAAGAAGGTGGCGGAGTTGTGTTGCGCGACGATGCGCGCAAAAAGGTGCTTGGGCTGTGGCAAAAACGCAAACAGGATCAGATCATGCATCCGTTTCTTAAGGAAAAGATGCAGATTGGGTTGCTTCCCTTTATTCAAGTTCAGCTGTTCGCGCGGTATTTGCGGGGCGATCTTGACGATTATCCGGCATTTCTCTGGAGGTAAAGATGTATGTGTTGGTAACCTATGATGTTGCAACTTCGAGCCTAGGTGGTGAAAAGCGTTTGCGCCGCGTTGCAAAGATATGCGTGCAGCATGGGCAACGTGTGCAGAATTCGGTGTTTGAGTGCTCGCTTGATCCAGCGCAGTATGAAACCATGAAGCACAGCCTAATGAAGGAAATCGACTCCTCAAGTGATAGTTTGAGATTTTACAACCTGGGGAAGGCCTGGAAGCGTAAAGTGGAGCATGTCGGAGCTAAAGAGTCCTATGATCCCGAAGGCCTTTTATGCATTTAGGCGTTCAGGGGGTCGCGCGAACGTGAAGCTGTGTGGGCTGACAAGAGAGGTTCGCGTGTTATTGAGTTACTGTTTTGATGCGTCGAGCCTTATTTGCTGCAAATATTTCAACGAACCTTGACAAATGCATAGATTTAATCAAAATATGCATATTTTTGCATATTTTGACAGTCGCGCCCACATGCGGGCGCGTGGATTTAAACTTTGGTGATTCTTCCATTGACCTTCGTTACAAGGTCGCGCCCACATGCGGGCGCGTGGATTTAAACGACGTTTTGAACAAGAACTATTTTGAAAACAAAGTCGCGCCC
>JAVWGW010000212.1:0-2203 GCA_036640375.1 Raoultibacter sp.
CGGCGTCGTCGATATAAATATCTTCCGGTGCCACATCGGCAATCAGGGCATCCCCCACCGGGGCAAACGACCCCGTAGCGCCAACGGCCGCAAACGACCCTGTAGCACTTACTGTTGCCGATTCGCCTACCGGTGCATCCGGCGACGCTGCGGGCATGTTGAGCGCACCCGAAAGGGAAGGCAAATCCAGCGGCTTAATTTTGGGTGCCGGGGATTCGGCTGAAACTGCGGCGGGTGCGGCACCCAGGGAAACTTCGGGAACCATCGAGGCAAGTAGGCTTTTGGCCGCTGTTTTGCCGGAAGTTGCCGCTTCCGCCAAAGGTGCGCGCTGCTTGGAAACGTCAGCTATGGGGGGCAGTGCTGTTGTGGCCATATCAACATCGGGCAAAACAATGGGGCGACGCGCCGGCTTGGGGGCCGCAACCTCGGGGGTTTGGCGCGCAGAAACCAGCGGAACACTTTCGGGTTGCACCACTGCGGCCAAAGGCGGTTGCTGGGGTGCAGGCGCTTCAACCGGCTGGGACGCGACGGCATCGTGGCGCAGCTCTTCCCTCTGGATAGGCGCAGGTTGAACGGCTGTTGGCTCGGGTTGGGAAACCTCGCGCTGCACAGGTGCGGGCATGTCTTCGACCACAGGCACAAACGCTTGCGCAGGGCGCAACATGCTGGCATCGAGGGGCGCCATAGCCACCGTAGATTCCGCCGAAACCGGCGCAGTAGACACTTGAGGTGGCCTAACTTCCCTAATATCGTTTTGCAGATGGCGCAGGCGCTCTTCCGCTTGCTCATCAAGAGCTCGACTGGCCTGGCTAAAATGGGTGGCGCTTTCCGCCATGGCGGCATCTAAGACATCCGCATAACGGGAACGCTGTGCCTTGGGCGGCTTCTTTTCTTTCTTCGCGCTGGCCTGCGCTTTTTTGTACCAGTCGGGAACATTATCCGCCGCAGCGGCGCCAGCATTGGCGCGGGGCGCAGGCGGGGCACCTAACGCTTCTGCAGCCTCAGCCGTTCCCGCTGCCGCAAAGTTCGCCACACCACCCGCAACTGCCTCGGCGCCAGGCGGTGTCGCATTTTCGGGCGCAGCCGCATCTTGAGGGTGCACTCCGGTGAAGGCTTCGCGCGTTTCTTCCACCAGTTCGTGTCTTTCCTCAGGTGCCAAAACCGGCAGTGACGGCTCTTTGACCTGCACTAAATGGCGCGCAATATCACCGGCAGGCTGTTCGCGCACAGGGACTCCGGTTAAAGCAGCAATGGCCGCCTTTGCCGCCGCAAGCCGCTCAGCTTCCGTTTGCGGCTGGGGCTGTGGCGCCTGAACTTGCGCAGCTTCATACACCAGTTCGGCACCCCCGGGAACAAGGCCTGCCTTGCGCGCTGCCGCTTCCCCGTGGATAGTAGCTTCGCCTTCTTCGCGAGTGGCCAGTTCAGCGGCGCTTACCCGCCCGTTTCCCACACGACGCGCCACTTCCATCATAACTGCCACGCCAGAAGCGTTGCAGTTGGCCGCTTCGTTATAAGAAGCAATCTTGTGCAAAAACGCCGTAATAAGCGGCAGGGCGATCACAGCAAGCGCCACGATAGTTGCCACATTAAAGGCAATAGCAACAGCGCCCACGGCATGTAAAAAGAAAACGTAGCGAATAATAAGCAAAAAAGGCACCACAAGAAGGGCGATCACATAAACACGGTTAAGCACGGGAAGAGCTGCCAAAACCGGCGGCACCATTTCTGGCATCGCTTTGCCGCTGTCGTAGTGAGCCAACACTATAATTTTTCGCCGCCGCGCGCCCTTGCTGTCCGCCGAAAACTCCGGTTCGTATTTAGAAACAACATTTTGGCTGATGCCACGCGATAAAAAGCGCGAAAGCAGCGGCTTGTCAAACAGTTCAAGCCCATATAAAAGGACAGAAACAACCACCAGAACAATCGCCGGAATGGCAAAGGCAGAAACGAACAAAGATATGATGGTCGCAATAAAGGTGATGCCAAAGCACAAAATCATCGGCACATCGCTGTTGCTTGCGCACTTAAAATCCTCGATTGTCGCACTCAAGCCGGCACTTTTTTGAAATTGCTCAGTAATGTAGAGCGCAGCCTGTTGTTCTTCTTCTGTCCCCGCTGGCCTAGGACCTATATCGCGGGAAAGATACGTGATATCGTCAAGGATTTCCGGCATAGATTTGCCTTTCGTTTAAGCGTGGTGCGC
>JAVWGW010000213.1:0-2203 GCA_036640375.1 Raoultibacter sp.
AGCATGGATAAGTTCAATAACGCGATCGATTTCGCCCGCCGCGGCATTAAGCACTTCAACATGCACCGTTACGATATCGGCCCCCGCTTCCAGATACCAGGGAACCTGCACCAGCGGATTTTCAATCATCAGGTGCACATCAAGGGGCAGCTGCGTGATCGCCTTTAGCTGCGCCACAAACGGCACGCCCAAAGTAAGATTGGGAACAAAATGCCCATCCATCACATCGACGTGGATATACCCCGCACCCCCCGCTTCCAGGGTGGCAATGTCGCGCTGCATGTTCATGAAATCCGCCGAAAGAATCGACGGGGCTATCTTAATGGGTTCAAACATGGCCTTTGGGCTCCCTTTCTGTTCGCTGCCCTCGATTCTACCGCAGCGCCCGCGCCCGCAGCGCTTCGGCCATGCTCTTTCGGTATCTTTCTACTAAATCTCTGCCTAGCGGCGCGCGCAGCTTTATAATAAGGCAAGACGTCGAAGGAAGAAGGCAAGGTGAACAGCGCACCCTCAACGTATTTTACCTACAATACCCCGGTCGGCCACATCACTATCGCCGCCACCGCGCAGGCCATCACCCACATCATCTTAGGGAAACAAACACTTGCAGCGCCACACAAAGCCACCGCACTTACCAACAATGCAGCCAATCAGATACAAGAATATCTGGCGGGCAAACGCAGTGTTTTTGACCTGCCCCTTGCGCCGGAGGGCACACCCTTCCAACACCAAGTTTGGGATGAGTTGCGGGCGATTCCCTATGGCCAAACATGCAGCTGTAGCGCCCTTGCCGCCGCCATCGACAAGCCAAAATCGCAGCAGGCCGTGGGGGTGGCCGCGCACAAAAACCCTCTGGCTATCGTGGTGCCCAGCCACCGCCTTGTGGGCGCCGCCGGCAAACCCTTGGGCAGCGCCGCCGAAATTAAAACAAAGGAATTCTTACTGAATCGGGAACAAACCCGCCCCCGCTAAGCGCGGCTTTGCCTATACTGAATACATGAATGTTTACCTCTACGATATACAACAGGCCATTTTTTGGTTCCCCCTTTTGGCGGCCATTGTTACGCTGCCCTACCTTATTTATCAGTACCGCAGCTACGGATCGGTCCCCTGGGTGCGCAGCGCGTTTGTGTATGCGTTTATCTTTTACCTGCTGTGTGCCTATTACCTGGTCATCCTGCCCTTACCCCTCGATCACAACACTTATGTAGCCTACGCAGCAAGCCCGCAGCTGGTGCCTTTCAACTTCGTCATCGAGTTTTTGGCGCAAACAAGTTTTGTGGCTGGCGACCCTAGCACCTGGCTTAGCGTGCTGGGCGATCCCTATATCTACGAAGCCGTATTCAACGTGCTGCTAGCGGTGCCTCTGGGTATGTTTTTGCGTTACTACTTTCATTGTCGCTGGTGGCAGTGCTTAGTTGCGGGTTTTGGCATGACGCTGTTTTTTGAAGTATCGCAAATTACGGGGCTGTTCGGCCTGTATGCACACCCCTACCGCCTGTTCGATGTGGATGATTTGCTGCTAAACACCTTGGGCGCCCTGGTGGGCTTTTGGCTGACAGGGCCGCTGCTGCGCTTTTTGCCCGATATTCATCACCTTAATGAAGAAGCACGCATCGGCGGCATATATGCCAGTTTCACGCGGCGCGGGGTGGCGCTAATCCTTGATGTGGCCTGTTCAGTGGCCTGCTTCATCTTCGTCATGCTCATTGCTGGATTAGCGGGTGCGCCTTTTGAAGACATGCTTGCCCGCGACCCAGCCCGCTTTGCCGCAAACATGGTGGGGGCACTAAGCGCTGTTTACGCGCTTTTCTTCCTGATTATGCCCTGCCTTTTGCGCGGGCAAACACTCGGGCATAAAATAGTGAAGTTGCACATTGTGCACCCCGATGCCAGCGGCGCCCACTTCTACAATTACCTGGTGCGCTACGGCTTGCTTTACCTGTTTTTGGCCGCGCCCGCCTGGTGCATGATCGCCGTATCCGACCCCACGCTTGCGGGCACAAGCGATCAAACAACCGTGTTGGCCTATTTTGCTTCCCACCGCGAAACGCTGGCGCTTATTTTTGCGGCCACCTATGCGCTTTGGTTTGTTAGCATCCTTGTGCGCGCGGTGCGTTCAAACCCCCAGCGCCCCTTTGCGATGCTCAACGGCGTTTTAAGCAACACGCGCATCATGACAAAAACCGCCCTTGAGCAGGCT
>JAVWGW010000214.1:0-2192 GCA_036640375.1 Raoultibacter sp.
CCCCGCACTATGTGCCTTGCTTCCGAGAAATGAAACACTCAAAAGCGGCGAATATTGATGATACTATCCCCTGGCAGTGAATACAAGAAAAAGTTCCCCTGAAGAAGCAATTTGGCAAAAGTATCACTTGAATCACACATACGGGGGACGCTGTGCGCCTAAAATTTCCCTTTTCCTCTTAAGGGGCTGTGGTGTAAGGCAGCACAACATCATCTTTAGCTTCCCTAAGAAAGCGTATTCGTTGATTCTTCACTTTACTGAGGCAGAGAGAACAAGTTTGGCTCTTCCCATTCGGGCAAAGAATGCTCGCTTGGCAAATAAAAGGCTGCTTTCAATTCCCGTACAAATTCAAAAGTTTTTAGATATCTCACGTCAAAGGCATCACATACATCCGGAATTTTCACCCGCGAGACACTGCGAGAAGGCACCTCAAGCGTTACCACCACCAAGCCCATGACGTGCGCTTTTGCACAAAGAAGGGCATCGGCGTTTCCCGGTGATTCAAAGTCTCGAATTGCCGTTTCTTTATACGAGTTCCTTTTCACCCATTGACACATTTCCAAATACTGCTTCACCTCAGCTTCGGTTTCATCAAGAAAATAGCTTTCATTAAGTTCAGAAACCCACTCCGTAAGCTCGTCTGCTCCAACCAAAACTTCCTTGCGCACCAAGCGGTGGCTCACAACCCTTCCGCTTTGGAATCCTTTTTTGAGTAAATCCCAAAACCCTGGACAGATATCAAACCCGTATTCAGAATTTTTAGCTGTAACCAAAATATTTGTATCAACGATAAAACGATCCATGGCTACCTGATACCTTCTTTGAAAAAGGCATCGAACGTGGCGGCTGTAAATCCCGTCAAGCGAAAAGCTTCGCTATAGGTAAGACGTTTTGACTGTACTGCGGAAAAAATTGCTTCGCTAAAAACAGTCCCTAACCGGTAGTTTTTACTCTTGTAGTAATCTCCTCCTCCTGCCCTTCTTTTAGGCACCTGTTCTAGGGAACTCATTTCCGTTTCATGATTATAGTAATAGATGAAGAATTCTTCTTGACCTATTAGTTCCAGATCTCGCGCCTTGCGTGCGCACACGGTAAAACTGACTTTAAAGTGATTTGCTGCACTTTTTATTGCTTCATATCTCTCTTCGCAGGCCTCGCGCCAATACTCAATAAATTCGCTGGACGGAACAAGAAATTCGGCGGCAATGGCGTCACACAGTTGTTCAGCTTCATTTTTCTCTACCTTATCCGCCGCAGGAGAAATAACCCCGCTCGTCGCAAAGTAAAGATGCGCCACCTCATGCGCCAGCGTGAATATCTGCGCAGATTTTGCATCGCGGCCATTGATGAAGACAAGCGGCGCAAGATTATCAGCAAGAACGAAACCCCGGAACTCATCAACCGACAGCTTTCTGTGCGTGTTGTCTTTAACCAACCCACTCACAACCACCGACACCCCGGCTGCCTCAACCTTGTCTTTAAAGAAACGGAGCGCTTCACCATAGGTTTTGCAAGATGCCGCCCAATTTGTGGGCATGCTCAAATCAGTGTGCATGGCTTCTGCCATTTCTTGTGGCGCAGGTGCGCAAACGCTTTGCTTTTCATATTTGCCCACAAAAGAAACTGCTGCATACCCCTCTTCAGAAAAATAATCTCGCATCCAGTCTTGCCGAAGCATCATATGATCAATCGTATCAAATAGTTCTGGGCTAGGATCAGATAAGCGCGATTGAATAGCTCCTGTTGAAGTGGTGCGAAAATCTGCAATCTGAAGACCTACGGAGGGAATATCGTCAGAAAACAACGCAGCAAAACTAACGTGCGTTGCGTGCGCAAACTCTTCAAGCTGCTTAATTGTGGGGGTCCAGGTTCCCTCAATCCACTGTTCAATTTTTGGGGAAATCGATTTAAGGTCTTCCGGCGTTTTACCTGCGCGGCGCATCGCCCAAGCCAAAATAGTAAGATTCGGTGTCAATCCCATAATGCACCCCCCATCGCTTATCGCCTAAAAGCAAAGTATACGGCAATCTTTTTATTTTTCTGTGATTATTTAGGGACACCTGTTTCTTCGGATACATAAAAAAACAAGTGCAGGCGCTTGAGGTGTGCGCTTAGGCTTCTTCGGCGGCCTGCATGAATTCGAGGTTTTTTTGCACGTAGAACCAGTTGGCGGCCGAAGTGACGGCGGCTAT
>JAVWGW010000215.1:0-2179 GCA_036640375.1 Raoultibacter sp.
CCCCAGCTTCTCCATAAGCAGGACTTTCTTACCCTTGTTTGCAGCACTAATGGCGGCGGTGAACCCAGCCCCTCCCGTGCCGATAACGATGACATCGTAGGTTGTTTCAAGATTTTCCGGCGCAGGCTGCAGGGCCTTGTCGCGCTTCTTCCATTCAGACGACTTCTCGCCGGCAGAATCAAGTGCTTCAGACACGGCCCCGAGGAAAGCCATGCTAGAGAGCGTAGCTCCCGTGACGGTATCTACGTTGAGCGTCTGGTTGTCTACGATAAGTTTGGACAGCTTGTCCATGCAGGTGTCGCCTAGGCCGGAGGTTTCGCGTGACTTAACCACGTCGATGCGCTCTATTTTGCCTCCATTGGTAACTACTTCTATCTGAATGTTGCCGTGCTTGCCCATGCCCGAGCCCATGGTTGCGATGCTGGCATCGCTGGGGGCCTGAGATGACGATGCTTTGCCCGAAGGTGCGCATCCTGTAAGCGACAGGGCACCTGCCGCCGTGGCGATGGCCGATCCAGTAAGAAACTGCCTACGTGAAATTCCCATAACTTTCCTCCTTTTTCAGATGGTCCCGAGGGTCTCCCTTGCCCGCTGTCCGGCGTTGTGAAAGAAAGCCGCATAGGGTGGCTTCGCTGCCGAAGGGGAACGAGTCAAACATAGCACCACCGTCTCAGGGTTCAACCGTTTGCCGAGGTTAAACTTGTAACCCAGTCTTGAAAACCCTTGGTTTGCCCTACTGTTTGGGGCTATTATTATCGCGAAGGTAGTAGGGGCCTATGACGGTGGCGCTGCCCAAGGGGAGGTAGCGAACTAGGTAGGATTAGGGGGAGTGGGTTGCGTGGTTGAAGGTTTTCTCGCACGTTGGAAAGGCATATTCTCGCGCATTGGGGCCATGCCTGTTGCGTTTTTGGGCGTCGGATTGTATCGCGCGTGGCTAGCCATATTTTTTCGGTTTGATGCGTTTCCGGGAATGGGATTTGCCGATTACGCATTGTTTGAGGGAGCTATCGGCGTGTCCTCACTTGCTGTTGCACTTTGCGCCTGTCGCATAGCGCCGCTTTGGTCGAACCGCCGCATAATCCGGGCGACTGCTGTGTTTATGACAGGTGGGTCTGCGCTGTGTGTCTTTGTTTGCTTTGTGGTTGAATCTGAGGTGCTGAAATGGGCGGGGCTTATAGCTGCGGGTGTAGGGCTGGGGTTTCTCATCCTCATGTGGACCGAATTTTACGGGACGCTTAATCCTTTGCGCGTTGCGGTATACCATGCGGCGGGCATATTTTTCGGGGAGCTGATTATCTGGCTGTTCACGGGGCTGGAGGCAGTGTACCTTGCCACTCTGTCTGTTGTGTTGCCGCTTATGTCCTTAGCCTGGATGCGCCGATCCATGCGGCATATTCCCGATGTCGATTTGCCACGTAAGATGGCGAAAGTCGATCGGGGGGCCGTGCCGTGGAAGCCTATCCTGCTGATGGCAGTATGCACCTTCGCGACGGGGTTCGGCGTGTTGCCCGATCAGCCAATTATTGCCGGGAATATCGTGGGCACGCTACTGGTGACGGCGTTTGTGTTTTTCGGCGTGCTGTCTGCATCCAAGTGGTTCAACTTCGACACTATCTATCAACTGGCGTTTCCCCTGATGACTATAGGATTGCTGCTTATTGCACCCTCACTTTCCATAGGTCCCCAGGTTGCTGCGGGGTGCTATGATGCGGGCTATACGATGCTTTCTATGTTCATCATGATTATCCTTAGCAATATAACCTATCGATTCGGTATTAGCGCTGCATGGCTCAACGGCATAGAGCGCGGCATTCGCTATCTCATGGAGATGGCGGGCTGGGTGCTATTTGCGGTGGGCGGAACGTATTTGACAACGGCTCAAAACGATACGTTGCATTTTGGTATCACGGCCGCCGTAGTGGTAGCGTTCGTGATGATATTCGCCACCGAAAAGCGCTTATCGGCGAAATGGGGCATCAACCTGCATGCCTCGGACAAGGCCGAAGGCGACGATGTGTTTTCTCCTGGTTTATTGGCCATGCGTGTGTCAGACTTATCAAAAGAGCATCACTTGAGTCCTCGGGAAGAAGAAGTGCTGCAACTTATGGCGCGCAAGGAGTCCCTCGCGGAAATCGAGGTAAACCTGTTCGTTGCACAGGGAACAGTAAAAGCGCACATC
>JAVWGW010000216.1:0-2161 GCA_036640375.1 Raoultibacter sp.
ACCTTTACTATTACCACCATAGTCGCAAAGGCGAAATGGATTTTCTTTTGGAAACAGACGCCGGCTCTGTGCTGCCCATCGAAGTGAAATCGGGCAAGGATTACAAACTGCACACCGCGCTGAATAATCTGTTGGGCACCGAGGAATATGGTATTCCGTTTGCCTATGTCCTTTCTGAACATAACGTTTCGCTTGGCACTAGGGAAGGCAAGCCCGTGTACTATCTGCCGATCTATATGTCTTTGTGCCTTGCGCTGGAAAAAACAGACGATCTTTCCGGCATAAAAGCAGCTCCCCTTTCCTTCGACGACTAGCGGGCAGCAGACCTGCCCTATCCTGCCGCCCCTTTGTTCGCTTGCGCGTGGTGAAGTAGCTGGGCTTTTTCTTGTCTGGGAAACCTTGTTTTGGACAGGGAAGGCTTTGGGAAGACCCTGCAATTGGCGCTAAATTAGTCACATTTGTGTGACAATTGCGGTTTATCGGTTCTAGCAGGTAGTATATGAATGAGGAAAAGAGGTTTTTTCTGCGCGGTTGGGGTAAAATGTAGGGTACACAATTTTGTGGGAGTTTATGTTGCGGCAAGTGCGGGAAGGATTTATGCTGAAGGCGAAAAACGATACGCACGGCTTCACTTTGGCCGAATTATTGATAAGCATCGCCATCATCTTTATTCTTGTGCTTATTGCCCTGCCCACCGTTGTTTCCACCCAGAAAAACATGCACATGCTTGAACTGAACAACGCCGCCAATCAGGTGGCCACAGCCGTGCAAACCCAGATGACGGCCGACAAAGTTTCGGGCACATGGCTGGAAAAAATCGATGCGGTGCCCAACGCCAAGGCGCAAAAAGCCACTGGTCTTGTGGCGGCAGACATCAAAAACGAAGCCAACATTTACTATTTGAATGCGGACCAGGTGCGCGACAACAATCTGCTTCCCCCGGCGGGCATCGATTCAAGCGTGCGCGAAAGCGATTATGTGGTTGAATATGATGCAACAACCGCCGTGGTGTGCGGTGTGTTTTATTCCGACAATAAAGCCGGCTGGCTTTCTTCGGGTAAGGCTACGGGCACGGCCGCGCAGACTTATTACCAAGCTTCGCAATCCCCCAACAAGCGTGATGAAGCGAAGCGCAGAGATGCCGACCCCATGATAGGGTATTTTGGCGGCCGTGCTGCGGGTGCCACCGAAGGCATCGCCTTGGCAAAGCCCGTCATCTGGGTGGATAGCGAAGGCCAGCTGTGCGTTCAGGATGCCAACCTGCGCAAAAAAACGGCGCCCTACGATGCGGCTGCCTTGCAGCTAAGCCTCACTGCTCCCAACGGCAAAACTACGTTTACCCTGATGGGCTTGCAGCAAAGTGCCACCACCTACACAATCAAAACGAATACGGCCACCACAGAAACCTTTACCAACGCAGATACCAACAAGATATTCCAGCTTGTTTCGGCGGCCGACGATGTTTCCAACAACAAAGATATATATCAAATCGATCTTAACCAGCTTAAAAAGGCTATGGAAGCTGCCTCAAAAAACGCTGAATTGAAAAGTGCCTTGGCCGCCTTCAATATTGGCGATTTGATGAGGGTTGAAGCGTCGGTAACGGTGGGAGTGCCCTGCGTTCCCGCGACGGCTCTTGCCAATACCCCCTGGCCAGGCCCTGTGGCGCAGCTGCGCGTGCTGGTAACAAACCCCAGCATTGATGGCGAAATTGCGAAAGACCCCGCAAAGGACAAGGGATATACAACCCCACAGGTTGCTATTGAAGGGAAGGTGCCCGCAGCGGTGCCCCTTACCAAAGATAAGGAAGAAATCAAGTTTGGCCAGGTTGTAAACAAAGATGCAGAATCTGCGCGCCAGGTGTATACGGGTGCCAAAATGAACTTGCAAACTGCTGTAGAGGCCACGCCAGATGGCAAGGCCACGGTAAGCGCGCAGGCGGGTGCCTACACCAATGCCAATAAAACCAAGCACAGCTATCAAATTTACGAAATCTGGGTGGGCAACACCCTTGCCGGATCGTATGGCCCGGAAGGCACCTGGGTGTGGAGCCCCGACCCCGCCTTGGCCACGCTGCCCGACTGCTTCACGTTTGCGGCAGGCACCCAGATAAGCGCGCCCCTAACAGCAGTTTTTATCAGCGCGCCCAAACTGAACGCAA
>JAVWGW010000217.1:0-2139 GCA_036640375.1 Raoultibacter sp.
CATCGGGTCATTTTTAGCCGCAGCGCTCATGTTTGTAGTAGGGGGCCTTGCCCACGCTGCGCGTTTTGTGTTTGGAGGGTTGTTCAACCTTATACGCCGCAGCAAAGTGGCGCTTATCGTGGTGGCCATCGCTGTGCTTGTGCTGGCGGGTGTTGCGGTGGACACCGGCTTAAACTGGGGAAAGGTGTATCCCGGCGTCAAGGTGGGCAGTGTTGATGTGGGGGGCAAAACGGCCGAGGAAGCGCAAACGCTTTTGCGGGCCACCTATGCGCCACGGCTCAACGATACCACGGTAACCATCTATGCCAGCGAAACGGCGCAGCAAAATGCCCTTGCGGACACCTTGGCCTCGGAAGGCTTGACCGAACAACAGTCGCTTGATGAAGCGCGCTTGAACACCACGCATTGGACAACGGACGGATCACAGCTACAGGCAAGCTACGATGCCGCAGACCAGGCAGCACAAGCTCTTGCCGTGGGGCGTGGGGATGGTGGGATAGCCAAGCGTGTGGAAGTTTTTTTCTCGGGAGCAACCCTTGCCCCGCAAGCTAAGTTTGCCCACCAGGCCACAGAGGCGCTTGCCCAGGAAATTGATAGAACCATCGGCAAGCCTCGGCTTGATTATTCCTTGGCAGTTGTTGACGGTATTGCAGCTGTTGTACCTGGTCATGATGGTGATATGATTGATCGCAACACTTTTGAAAACGAATTGAATGCTGCCTTTTTGCAAAGTGAATCGGCGGATGTTTCCTTTGTTGCGCACACGGATTACGCCCCTTTACGCATCGATGAGGCGCTTGCGCAAAAATCCTCTGCACTGGTCAATGCTGCCATCAGCACCGGTGCTGATTTCACCTTCAAACAGGCAACCTTTCACGCCGATCCCAGCTTGCTTGGCTCGTGGGTGCAAACGCGCGTAGCGCAGGGCGATGAGGGCTATACACTTGAACCCTACATCGAGGCCGCCAAAGCAAAAACGGCGCTGATTGACAATCTTAATGTTGCTTTTACCGGGGAAAACCTGCGCCTTGAGTTCGTTTCTGTGGGTGATGAAATTTCGGTGAACACCAATTCGCAGGCAACGATGCCGCAGGTTCAAGGCGCTATCGAAGCCTTAGATACGCTGCTGTTCAAAACACCGCCACCCACCCAAACGCTGCAGATAAGCGTTGAAGAGGTGTCCATTCCGGCCACCCTCAGCTTCGATGAGGCGCTAAGCTACGGGCTCATCACCTGTTTCGCCGATTACACGACCGAATACACAGCGGGTGTTGTGGCGCGCAATCACAACATCCACCTCGTTGCCGATCTGCTTGATAACTCCATCGTCAAAAGTGGCGGCACCTGGTCTTTTAACGAAACGGCGGGTAACTGCAACGAAGAAGCAGGTTTTCAAGCCGCAGGGTCGATAGTCGATGGGGAATACACCGATGAAATAGGGGGCGGCATCTGCCAGGTTGCTACAACCGTGTTCAATGCTGTCTACAATGCGGGCTTCCCCGTGTTGCAGCGCGTGAATCATTCCCTCTATATTGCCAGCTACCCTGCAGGGCGCGATGCGGCCGTAAGCTATCCCAGTCCCGATTTGGTGTGGAAAAACGATAGTACTTCGGATGTGCTTTTCAAAATGAGCTACACCGATACCACGGTTGTCGCTAGACTTTATGGTGTGAACCCTGAATATCGTGTCGAAACGCGAGAAGGCGAGTGGAGCGCCGGCGAAAAGTTTAAAACGAAAACCGTTGAAGACGCAACAATGCAGCAGGGCAGCAGCTATGTCAAAACATCGGGTGCCGATGGCCGCAAAATTACCATCGTGCGCACCGTTACCGACAAGCGCGGCGCGCTGCTACATGAAGATGTCTTTGAATCGAACTACGAACCTAAAGATGAAGTAAAAGTTGTGGGAACAATTCCCAAAACAACGCAGTGATCACGCATTATGACCTTGCAGCTTAAAGGCTTTTGATGCTCTTCATAGACAGAACCGAAACGAAGAAGAAAGGTGCACCCGTGTATTTCCAGCCAGAACTTGAGACCATGGAGCCTCAAGACCTCACAACGTTGCAAACCCAGCGTTTGCAAGCACTTGCCGCCTACGTCTACCAGCGCATTCCCCATTACCGAGAAGCTTTTGAT
>JAVWGW010000218.1:0-2080 GCA_036640375.1 Raoultibacter sp.
GTTACGGATCGGTTTTTGCCCAGCGACCCTCCCACAAGTGAGGAACTGCAGGCCGCACGCACTTGGATAGCCGGCGAAATGCAGGACAGCTTCGCCCGCGTGCGCGCACTTGGTTTGCCCGCGCCGCGCCTGGTGGCGGTTGCTGGCACGGCCACGAGTGTTGTGGCTATCGAAAAATCGCTCGATCCCTATGATAGCGCGCGTGTGCATAAGGCTTTTGTGCCTCGCGAAGTGCTCGACCGCATAAGCAATCGTTTGATTGCCTTGCCGCTGACGCAGCGTCAAAACGTGATTGGCCTTGATCCTAATCGCGCATCGGTCATGGTGGCGGGGCTGCTTATCTTGCAAGCCGTGCTTGATGGCACGGGGCAAGACGGCTTCACCGTTAGCGAATCCGACATTTTGCAAGGCATAATCCTTGAAGCTGCCCAGGCGGCTTTCTCCGTAGAACTTTCATGAAGCGCAGCGCCACTCGATGATTCCTTGGGAAAAAGTGCGGGAACCTTTGTTATCATTGATTTCACCGCGCATTGCGCGGGCGAAGAGTGTTAGGGGAGCGTGGCGGAATTGGCATACGCAGCGGACTTAAAATCCGCCGACTTCGGTCTTGCGGGTTCGAGTCCCGCCGCTCCTACCAGTTTGGTTATGCACTGCGGGAAAGTGGTTTTGGTTTCCCGATAGAAATAAATGGCGCTGCACACGGCATCCACCAGCACAAAAGAGTAGAAAAAGGCGAACAGCGGCACTATGATGACCATCAATGAAATCATTGCGGCGGTCGAAAACCCGCCCTCAAGTTTTGAAGAGTATCTTGATTGTTACGCTGATGAAGTCGGTGATTTGGTAAATACCTACATCCCTTCAGGTACGCATCCCGACATGAATCGTTATCTTTACAATCCCCTTAAAAAGTACAGCGAAAATGGCGGCAAGCGGCATCGGCCGCTTATCTGTTTTGCTGCCTGTTTGGCCGTGGGGGGCGATATGACGCAGGCGACTTCGGCCGCTGCGGCCATCGAACACTTCCATACGGCTGCGCTTATCCATGATGATATTGCCGATGAAGCCGAGCTGCGCCGCGGCAAGCCGTGTATGCATTTAGAAGAGGGCTTCGGGCTGGCCATAAACGCGGGCGATTTAGCGCTTTCCCTGGTCAACGGCACCGTTGTTACCGATAAGGTACTTGATGACCACATGAAAGTGCGCGTAATTTCTGAACTTACCGCCATGACGCGGCGCACGATAGAGGGTCAAGCGCTCGACATCGGCTGGGCGCGCGACGGGCGTTACGACATTACGCCGCAGGATTATTTGGTTATGGCCACGCACAAAACGGCTCATTATTCGGGGGCGGTGCCCCTTGCCGTGGGCGCCATCATCGGTGGCGGCACGGAAGCCGAAATTGAAGGCCTGCGCAACTACGGGCTTGATACCGGCCTCGCCTTCCAAATCCAAGACGACCTGTTAAACCTTATCGGTTCGGAAGAATCGATGGAAAAGGATTTCCGCAACGACATCACCGAAGGCAAACGCACGCTTGTGGTGGTACATGCGCTGCAAAATTCGCCCCAGCGTGATCGCCTCATCGAAATTCTTTCCTCGAAGGAAAAAGACCCTGCCGTGCTTGCACAAGCGGTAGCCATCATGGAAGAATCAGGCAGCATCGAATACGCACGCAGCTACGCCGAAAACCTGACAAGCATCGCAAAAAACCGCTTGACCGACATGATTGGTCCGTCCATGGCGCGCAATCTACTCATTTCCATGGCCGACTGGTTTGTCAACCGTTTGAAATAGTCGCTCTTTGGAGTGTAAGGGCTAAGTGAAAGTTAAGCGCATGTTAGATTTAGGGGATAAAAGTTAATTTGGAACCAGAAACCACAACATAGTGTGTTTTCCGGTTCCAGGATTGTTCTCTATGAAAGTTGCGTGCAAGTTAACTAGGCCCAGCTTGGTACATAGCTCATATATCTTGGTGCCGTATGCGGATCGACTGGCTTGATAAGTCCTTGCTCAATGGTGTCTCGAATCAGGCGCGAAATGGTCGAGGCGCTTGGAGCTTCTTTTCCAAACCGTGCCC
>JAVWGW010000219.1:0-2065 GCA_036640375.1 Raoultibacter sp.
AATTTGGATAGGTAAGGAAAGGATCCTTTTGTGATGTAGCGGTTGAACAGCTTGTCGACCGCCATGTTTTTATCTTCTTGCGCGGCGCAAAATTCTTTGAAGGAAAGAGGAAGCATTTTCAGTTCGACGTAGCGCCCAGAAAGTAGCGTTGCCAATTCGCCCGACATGAAATAGGCATTGGAGCCGGTGATGCAGATATCCACATTTTCCTTGATGAATAAACTATCTACCGCTTTTTCAAAATGCGCTACATGTTGGATTTCGTCGAGGAATATATAGTTCATCTTATTGGGGTCTAATAAGCCTTTGATATGGTCATACAGCAATTTGTAATCGTTGAGATGCTCAAAATCAATATTCTCAAAATTAAGGGAGATAATCTGGTTTTTGTCGACCCCGTTGTTGATAAGGTAATCTCGATAGAGGGCGAACAAGGTTGATTTTCCGCAGCGGCGCACGCCCGATACCACTTTGATAATTTGCTTTTCTTTCCAGCGGATTAACCAATTTAGATAGTTTTCTCTTTGAATGAGCTCCATTGCATCATCACCTTTATTCGGTACTTTCTTGCAATCCTTTTTAGGGAGTATATCAAAAATATGCGGATTTCATTCCTTCGTTTCGCCCTTTTTCGCAAAAGTGTGGATTTCATTCCCCATTTTCCCTATTTTTTGTAAAAGTATGGAGCATGTTCCTCACTGCAAATTGTGGGCAAGCTTGCGCGGGGTGGCGGGCTCGCGGATAATGACGGGGACACACAATGGGAAAGGAACCCCTATGGAACGCAAAAATGCTTGGAAGACGTATCGCGACGCCGATGTGGCCGAACTAGAAACGCTTGCGCGCGATTACATCGACTTCATTTCAGAAAATAAAACCGAACGCGAATGCGCCACGGCAGCCATTGCGCGCGCCGAGGCCTGCGGGTATCAAAACCTGGAAACGCTGCGCCGTGCGGGCACGCAGCTTAAGGCGGGCGATAAGGTGTGGGCGCACGCTTATGGCAAGGCGCTTATTTTGGTGCATGTGGGCACAGCCCCCTTTGAGCAGGGCTTTAACATTTTAGGGGCGCACATCGATTCGCCCCGCCTGGATATCAAGCAAAACCCGCTCTACGAAACAAACGGTCTGGCGCTGCTGGATACCCACTATTATGGCGGCATCAAAAACTACCAATGGGTAACGACGCCCTTGGCCATACACGGCGTGATCGTGAAAAAAACCGGCGAAGTTGTGCAGGTCAACGTGGGTGAAGATGCCAGCGACCCCGTGTTTTGCGTCACCGATCTGCTGCCGCATTTGGCGCGCCAGCAAATGGGGAAGAAGGCAAGCGAGGCTATCGAAGGCGATGAGCTTGATATTTTGGTGGGCAGTCGTCCGGCTTTGACTGCCGAAGATATTGCAGCGCGCGATGGGCTTGTGGCGGAAACGGCCGCTGACGGTGCCGCCGCTGTTGCTGTTGCTGCCGGCGCAGAGGCAACAAAAAAGACCGAAGCAGAAAAGCTGGCCGAAAAAGAGCCGGTCAAGGCGCTGCTTCTGCAACTGCTTGCCGATAAATACGGCGTCGAGGAAGAGGATTTTCTTTCCGCCGAACTGGAGGTGGTGCCCGCCGGACGCGCCCGCGAATGCGGATTCGACCGCAGCATGGTGTTGGGCTACGGCCAAGATGATCGCGTGTGTGCGTTCACTTCGCTTGCCGCGCAGCTCAAAGCGCAGGATTTGGTGCGCACGGGCGTGTGCGTGCTTGTTGATAAAGAGGAAATAGGCAGCGTGGGGGCAACGGGCATGGCGTCGATGTTTTTCGAGAACACCGTGGCCGAGGTTATGGCGCTGGCGGGTGAGACAGGCAATCTTGCCCTGCGCCGTGCGCTTGCGGCATCCAACATGCTTTCTTCCGACGTGAGCGCTGCATTTGATCCTTCCTACGCGTTTGCCTATGAGGCAAAAAATGCGGCATTTTGCGGGAAGGGGCTGGTGTTCAACAAGTTCACGGGGTCGGGCGGCAAAAGTGGCAGCAACGACGCCAACGCCGAATACATGGCCAAAATCCGCCGCATTATGGATG
>JAVWGW010000220.1:0-2052 GCA_036640375.1 Raoultibacter sp.
CCAAGCGCTTCTTGGTCGCGCGCGGGGCAGATTTTGCGCCAATCTGCACACCATCGGTCGGCCAACACCAGGGTGCGTTCAAGAAGGGTTTTCCACGGGCGCACGCGGTTTGCGAACGTGGTTATCGCTTCGATGTCGGTAAGCTTGACCTTTTCGGGCACCGATTGTTCACCGACGCTGGGCCAAAAACGCTTCGTCCAACAAAGGTAGTGCTGCAGGGGGTGCTTTTGCCAAGATTGCACCCAGGCGCGTGCAGCGCTTGGATCTTGCAACACCTTGTTTTCAGTGGGTGGGTGCAAGGGAAGGGAAAGGGAGACGTCGCCGCAGGGTTCGCCGGCACCTTGAGTGGCAGCTTCGCCCGCATCGCTTGCTGCAATAAACACCTCGGCTGCCCAGGTTCGGCAATGGCTATCGTAAAATTTTGCCGCCCTCTCTTGTGCCTGGTGGGGTGTCAGCATGCTAATCGCCATGGGGTTCTTCTTCATCGTCGTCGGGGCATTCTGTAAAGTCAACAAGGGTGAGGGATGAATATTTGGAATCGCGGCAATGAGCTGCTGCGATAGCGCCCAAGTAGGGATAAAGCAGGGAAATGAGCTTGTAGGGCGTCGCCAAAACCATGTGGAATCCGAACACCTTAAAAATATCCATGGCGGTGCGGGCAAAAGCGGGGTCTGCCTTGTCGAAGGCTTCGTCGAGTACGACGGTTCCGTAGCGGGGGACGGGCTGGTCTTCGTCTGCCAGCTGGTAGCGCAGCGCTGCCGCCAAGCAGAAGATGACCAGCTTTTGCTTTTGCCCGCCCGACAAGCCCGTATCCGAACTGTGAACGTTGACAACGCTGCCGTCGGCATCTATTTCGTTTGCGATGAAGCTTACGTGTTGGCGGGTATCAAGGCAGGCCTTGCGCCAGGCCCTGTCGGCAGATTCACTCGATTTGAGGCGCTTGATAACCGCGTTGGTTTTTTCAAAACGCGCTTCGGCCGACGCGATATCCCTTTCATCCCACGTGCCCTGGGTAATCTCTTTGAGCGCGTCGAGGAATTCGCTTACCTGGGTGGTCTTGTTGTCCTTGGCTCTAATTTGAAGGTGCGTCGTGGTGCTGTAGGGGGAAAGCTTCAGCGAGCGATTGACGGGGATAAGTTTTTCCTTCACTTCGCGAAACGCGTTGCGCAGCGTGGAAGCGATAACAGTTATCTGGTCTTGGCTAAAATCGTGGAGGACGTGCAAAAAGCGTTTCTCATAATCGGGAAGGCCACTTGCTTTTATCTGGTGATATATGCCAAGATAAGCCTCTTTGTCGGCGTGGCTTTCGGTCAGGTCAGCCGATTGGAGCGGCCATTCCTGGCGGTATTCGTGCATGATCCGCTCGATGCGATTACGCGTTTTCTGCACGATGCCTAAGGCCTCCGTTTTCAGCGCGGCAACGCGGCTGGTGACTGCGGTAGATACGCGAAATATGTCGGGGACGCTGGCGTTGAATGCGGCATCTGAGCGCTTGAAAAGCTCAAGCAGCTTGGCCGCTTCTTCGGCGGTGTGGCGGGGCAGCGAGGCGGATCGCTTTGTGTGCTGCGCAATCTCTTGTGCATTTTCTGCAAGGCGGCGTTTGTTGCTTGCTACATCGAGCCGACATTCGTTCACCGATTCGTCGGCGGCACCGCAGCGCTTTTTTGTTTCATCGCGCCAAGCGGTAGCTTTTGTCAGTTCGCTGCTGCCTTTTTTGAGCAGTTCATAAAAATCGATGGCGCGCTTTTCTTCATCTTCAGTGCGGGCGATGTCGTAGCTTTCCCAGTTGCATTGTTTGAGGATGGCGTTGGCGCGCTGAAGCTCACCTGAGCGGCGCGTTTGTTCGGCAAGGGCTTTTGCTGTTTTCTCGGCTTGTGCCAAATCTGCCTTCAGCTGTTTGAGTTGGTTGGCATAGCGCTCGGATTTTTCTTCGTTGTCATCGCCCAAGACCCATTTGGTGGGATCGTCAAGCGCATGACGGTCGTCTTTCACATAGCGGTTTTCACGCTTGATCTGGCCGCCTATAGTGAGCGCAAAACGGTGGTTTTCCAG
>JAVWGW010000221.1:0-1988 GCA_036640375.1 Raoultibacter sp.
CGAATTCGTCTATGAATTCGGCTCACCCGAAGAAGCGCTGGGCTATTGCCTGTATCCCTTGGGTTGTCGCGGTCCGCAAACCACGGGTAACTGCGGTGTGGTGCGCTACAACCATCGCCGTTCCTGGTGTGTCGAAGCGGGTGCTCCCTGCATCGGTTGCACGGAAGCTGCTCCCATGAACCCCGGTCAAAACTGGGTGGAAGTCAACACGCCGTTCTATACGCGCCATCGCGATTTGCGCATCGGCGATTTCGTGTTCCAGCCGGGCACCATTGCTTTGGCCGTTACCGGGCTTTTGGCTGCTGCCCTGATCGTGCACGGTTTCGGCATGAAAGCCACCGGTCGCATGGATGGCGGTGCCGATTTTGAAAAGGTACGCGCATGGGATGCCAAGCACCCCGATAAATCTGTCGGCCAATATCCCGAAGCGGATATGAAAGAAGCCGAAAAGAAATACAACCACAATGACCAGAAGGGAGGGCAGGCCTAAATGACTCGTTCAGTTATCGACCCGATCACTCGTATCGAAGGTCACCTTCGCGTTGAAATGGAAGTCACGAACGGAAAAGTTTCCGACGCGTGGGTTTCCGGCGGTTGCTTCCGCGGTATGGAACTCGTCGTGCAAAACCGCACCCCCGAAGATGCCGCACAAATCGTGCAGCGCATCTGCGGCGTGTGCCCCGTTTCTCACGCACAAGCTTCCTCCATCGCGGGCGAAAAGGCGTATGGCATCACCATTTCCAACAACGCCCGCATCATCCGCAATCTTTTGGAAGGTGCCCAGTTTTTGCACAGCCACATTTTGTGGTTCTACAACCTGGCCGCCCTCGACTACGTTAACCCGCTCAATGCGCTTAAGGCCGATGTAGCCGACACCTATTCGCTCGCGCAGGCTGCGGGCACTTCTATGAACACCGATTTCAAGGCGCTGCAAGCGCGCCTGACCACCTTTGCTTCCAACAAGCAGCTTTCCATCTTTTCGGGCAACTGGTTTGATGCCGAAGACAGCACGGCCTACAAGCTTCCGGCTGAACTCGATCTTATCTGCACCGCTCACTATTTAGAAGCGCTGCAAATGCAAGCTAAGGCATCCGAAATCGCCGGCCTTTTGGGTGGCAAGATGCCCCACATCATGACCATGCGTCCGGGCGGCACCGCTTTTGTGCCCACCGAAGAAAAGCTGGACGATTTGAAGGCTTTGGCCGACGAACTCTACACCTGGGTGCAAGCAACCATGATCCCCGATACCTTGGCCATCGCCAGCTATTATATGGATGCGTTTAACTGGGGCAAGGGCTGCGGGCGCTATATCGCCTGGGGCGTGTTTGAAGAATCCGGCTTCGATATGAACAAGCGCTATTTGCCCGCCGGTGTTTTGGGCGACGGCTTGAAGCTTTCCGATGTCGAAGAAAGCATGATCACCGAATACGTCGGCCGTTCCTGGTATGAAGGCGAAGAAACCTACCAGTCGCCTTATTACGTGACCGACCCCGCCTTCACCGAATACAACGTCGATGAACGCTACAGCTGGGTTAAGGCTCCGGCTTACAACGGTCAATGCATGGAAGCGGGCGGCCTTTCGCGCCTGCTGGTTGCCTACAAGCGCGGCGTTCCCTTCGTGGTCGAACAGATCGATGGCCTGCTTGAAACCCTCGGCGTTCCGGGCAAGGTTGAAATTCTGCTTTCCACCATGGGCCGCACGGGTGCCCGTCAGATCGAAACGCTCTATATCGCCGGCCTTATGAAAGAATGGGTCACCGAACTTTGCGAGGCTCTGGCCAGCGGCGATAGCGAATACTTCCGTCCGGCAGAACATCTTTCTGGCACGGGCACCGGTTTTTGGGAAGCTCCGCGTGGCGCTTTGTATCACAACGAAACCGTTAAAGATGGCAAGATTGAAGGCTATCAGATCATCATTCCGTCAACGTGGAACTTGGCTCCGCACAACGAAAAGGGCGAGTATGGCCCGATGGAACAAGCGCTGGTTG
>JAVWGW010000222.1:0-1981 GCA_036640375.1 Raoultibacter sp.
GTAGGTATTTGCCAGCAAATCCTTCGCAACGCATATCGATGAGATATTGTTAGCTTCGTTGTACATCGGGTTTTCGATAAATTTAAGATGGGGGTACTTATACAGCAGCTGATCAAACTGTTCAGCAAGGTAACCGCGCACCACATATACCTCTTCAATGCCCGCAGCATAGACCGCATCGAGTAGCGAATCAATGATGCGCTGCCCATGAACGCGGATGAGCGGCTTAGGGGTGTTTAAGGTAATCGGCACCAAGCGACTGCCGAAACCCGCGGCAATCAGCACCGCACGCTTCACGCGATAGGGTTCAAGCGCCCCAAGCCCTGTGGGCGTTATGCCACCTTTCTGCACAAATCCCTGACTGCTCAGATCGGCCATAGTTTTGTTGATAGCACCTACCGATATGTCGGCTAAAGCAGCAAGCTCGCGCTGCGTCAGAGCTTGGGCACCATTGGCTTCAAGCGCAGCCAAAATCTTGAATTCCTTTATATCGAGCGATCCGCCCATCATGCAACTCCTTTTACCCTAGCCGATACTGACACCCTACGCTTCAACGCGCAGAACCTTCTTTACTCCTGCAAGTACCAATTTCATGCCAATATTAGTCACCAGAATCAGCAGCGACACAAAGGCGGCACACTCCGTTAAGCGCTGCGCATCAAGGTCGGTGATCAGCAAGGCCAGCGGCATATTGAGTGTCGTGGACAAAAATGCCACCGCCGAAATGGTCACCATGCAGTTGACGAAAAAATACCCGAACATTTCAATGATGGTTCCCGCCGTTTGGGGTACCAAAACATCGCGCAGGATATGCATACGACCAATACCCATCGTTGCCCCGACCGCTTCCAAATTCTCATTCGCTTTGCCCAGCGAGTTGTACGCCATAAGATAGGGTGATGCGAAAAAATGGATGAGGTTGACCAAAATTAAAATGGCGAAGGTGCCGTAAATGAAGGACCCCTTAAAGAAGAGCACATAAGAAAGGCCAAGCACGATGCCAGGAATCGCCAGCGTCGTAATACATACCAAATGAAGCAAGCGCGCAAATTTTCCACCAAGCCGGGCGGTGATATAACCTGCTCCGTAGGCCAAAAGAGTTCCAATAACTGCCACGGCAAAGGCGATCAGCAGCGAGTTGAGCCAATAATCCCCCGCATTCATGTTGAGGGTGCGCCCGATATTGTTAAAGGTAAAGTTTAAATCGATCGGATATTTTGAAGCGAAAGAAACAAGAGCGAACGAACCCAGCGGCAGCACTATGAAAAGCGACATTGCCACACTAACCACATAGCCGCCCGCATCGCGCAGCTTGTTGGAGGCAATAGCGAAGCTTTTTGAAACAAAGGAAAGCTTGCCCTTATCAGAATTCATCAGGTCAACGATGAAGGCAACAACGGCCGGCACCAACAGCACGAACCCGATGGCAACACCGGTATCGAAGTTGAGAAGCCCGATAACTTCCTGATACATCAAAACGGGAAGCGTAATGCATTTGCCCCCCACCATCAACGGCACACCGTAATCGGTAACAACAAGCGTAAACGTGGCGAACACGGCGGCAATAAGCGGCTTGCGCAAATAAGGTAGCGTGATGTGTAAAAACTGGCTCACCTTGGGAACCCCTAAAATATCAGCCGCTTCGTAGGGGGAAGCATCTTCGTATTTCAGCACATCATGCACAAGAAGAAACGCTGAAGGAAACGAGTAAAGCACCGACCCCAACACTATGCCCCAAAATCCATAGAGGGGAAAATCAAGCCCAAGCAAGTTGGTAAGAATACCGTTTGCGCCCAGAAGAAACACCAAACCCATCCCGTGAGCAAGCGAGGGGATAAGCATGGGAAGGGTCATCAAAATACCCAGCACTCCCTTACCTTTTATGTTTGTGCGGCAGAGCACCCACGACATAGACAAGGCCAGCACCAGAGAAACTGCGGTAGAAACAAGAGCCACACCCGCCGAATTCAAGCAGGCCGCG
>JAVWGW010000223.1:0-1972 GCA_036640375.1 Raoultibacter sp.
TGAGTGCCAAAGGTTGCGGCCGCCGCCTGCATGGCTGCGCGCGCCGCAGGATTTTCAAGCAGGCCGAAAAGCTCCTGGGCGAAAGCGGGGGTTTCCACCTGATCATCGGGCACCATGACCGCAGCACCGCGCTGGGTGTAGGCGCGCGCGTTCATCGTTTGATGATCGCCCGTGGCATGGGGAAACGGCACAAGCAGGGCGGGTATACGCAGCGCCGATATTTCGGCAAGCGATGTGGCACCGGCGCGTGCAACCACCATATCGGCCGCGGCCATGGTGGCACCCATGTGATCTTGGTAGCCCATCACGCGCCAACGTTTGGCCTGCTGGGCGCTAAGTTTGAGCTGCTGGCACACCGTATCGTATTCTTTAGGGCCACTGATGTGCACGATGTAGAGATTGTCGGTGGCCAACAGGCGATCTTTAAGCGCCACCAGTGCAGTATTTAAGTGGCGCGCACCCAAACTGCCCCCAAACACCAACAGCAGCAATGCGTTTTCGGGAATGTCGAGCAAGGCTCGCCCTTCGGCGCGCGTGGCGTCGAACACCTGACGGCGCACGGGATTGCCCGTCACCACCACCTTGCTGGTATCGGCAAGGTGGTTGCCCGCCACTTCATAGGTAAGCGCCACGGCAGCAGCGTGTTTTGCCAGGTAGGTATTGGCCATGCCCATGACAGAATTTTGTTCGTGCACCACCAGCGGGATATGCAGCGCGCGCGCGGCGCGACCCACGGGGATGCACACATAGCCGCCAAAGCCCACCACCACATCGGGCTTGATTTCTTCAAACCACGCGCGCGCCGCCGTGGAGCTTTTTGCAATCTTTTTCACGGCGCTAAAAAGGCTGAGCGGATGCTTGCGCTTAAAGCCTGAAGCTTCAAAGCCCTTAAATTCTATGCCCGCCTGCGCTACCAGCCGCGCTTCGACACCCTGGGGGGTGCCCGCGAAGCGCACGGTGTGGCCGCGCTGTATCAGCACTTCGGCCAAAGCGAGTGCGGGATTGATGTGACCCGCCGTGCCGCCTCCAGAAAGTACGATGAGCATGGCTTATCTCCTTGTCTTGCCTGATGAGCGGGGTGCGCCGGCCCCGCGTTTGGGTGCTTGAGCCCTGCCCGCTGGCGCGGAGGGTGCTGGGGAGGCGCCGCCACGACGCGGTGCGGTGCGCGGTGCGGCAGTCGGTGCCGAACGCACGACGCGCAAATCGGCACGACGCTGGTCGTAGACCGTGGGCTGCTGCGCGCCGTAAGATACCGACAAAATAAGCCCCACCATAATAAAGGAAGCCAACAGCGCCGAGCCCCCCGAAGAAATAAAGGGCAGCGGCTTGCCTGTTGTAGGCAGCAGCCCGATCACGCAACCGATATTCAAAAAGGCCTGAAATACGATCATGACGGTAAAGCTTCCCGCAATCATGGCGCCAAAATTATCGCTGGCACCCCGCGCGATGCGCACGCCCGCATACAGCAGCAGCATAAACAGCAGCAGCACTATAACGGCGCCCACTAATCCCAGCTCTTCGCCGATGATGGCAAAAATGAAATCTGTTTCGGCTTCGGGTAAATACAGGTATTTTTCGCGGGAATTGCCCAGCCCTACCCCCCATAAGCCTCCTTCAGAAAAGGCGTAAAACGAATGGATAAGCTGATAGCCCGTACCGTAACTATCGCTCCACGGATCCATAAACACCAGACGATCGGCGCGATAGCCCACGAAAAACGTTGCAATAAGACCTAAAACGGCAAGGGCCACGATGGCGATAAGCATGGTTTTAAGCGGCACTTCCCCAATCCACATAACGGCTAAGATACCCACAAGGCAAATGACCGTCGTGCCCAAATCCGATTGCGTTTTATACAAAAAAAGGATGGGTACAATTATCAACAGCACACTTTGAACCAGCAAGTTTTTCGGGCTTAAGGCACCGTTGCGATAATCAAACAGTATGCGCGCGCCCATAAGCACAAAGGCGA
>JAVWGW010000224.1:0-1962 GCA_036640375.1 Raoultibacter sp.
GGTACACAATTTCGGTGATGCCGGCATTGATGATCATTTTAGCGCACACGATGCAGGGCTGCGTTGTGATATAGATGGAAGCCCCTTCGATGTTGGTGCCATAGCGCGCCGCCTGGATGATGGCGTTTTGTTCGGCGTGCAGGCCGCGGCATATTTCGTGGCGCTGGCCGCTGGGCACGCCAAGCTGCTGGCGCAGGCACCCCACTTCGGCGCAGTGGCGAATGCCGGTAGGCACCCCGTTGTAGCCGGTGGATAAGATGCGGCGGTCCTTCACGATAATGGCTCCGACGGCGCGACGCAAACACGTGGTTCTGCTGGCCACTTCTGTGGCCAGCAGCATGAAGTATTCATCCCACGAGGGGCGGTTGGTGCCTGTTTGCATCTGTGTATCCCCCATCTTATATTGTTCCCAAGATCATAAGGGCGGGCTCCTGGTTCCTAGTAATCGTATTCAGGGTAGAGGGGATGTGCGGCCAGCAGGGCTGTTACCTGCGCCTTTATAGCGGCAAGCTTCGTTGCGTCTTCGGCGGCGAACACGGTAGCCGCGATAAGCTGGCCCACTTCGTAGAAATCTTCTGCGGTGAAGCCACGTGTTGTGGCGGCGGCAGAACCCACGCGGATGCCACTGGTAACAAAGGGCGAGCGCTGTTCGTTGGGGATGGAATTTTTGTTGGTGGTCAGGCCGACAGATTCTAAGATGCGTTCGGCATCTTTGCCCGTTACATCGGCGGCCGTTAAATCGACCAGGCACAGATGGTTGTCGGTGCCACCCGATACCAGGCGCAAGCCGCCTGCGGCCATGCCTTCGCCCAACTTGGCGGCGTTTTCTACCACGTGATCGATGTAGGTGGTGTAATCGGGGCGCAGCGCTTCGCCGAAAGCGACGGCCTTGCCAGCGATAACGTGCATGAGCGGGCCGCCCTGAGAACCAGGGAACACCGCCGAGTTAATTTTTTTGGCCAGCGCTTCATCGTTGGTAAGGATGAAGCCACCGCGCGGACCGCGCAGCGTTTTGTGGCTGGTGGAAGTAACGACATCGGCATAGGGCACGGGGCTAGGATGCGCACCGGTGGCCACAAGGCCAGCGATATGCGCCATGTCGACCATGAATTTGGCACCCACTTCATGGGCGATTTCGCTCATGCGCTTAAAATCGATGATGCGCGGGTAGGCCGAAGCGCCGCCCACGATAAGCTTCGGGCGCACTTGCTTGGCAACCTTCAACATTTCGTCGTAATCGATCAGTTCGGTTTCGGGATCAAGGCCATAGGCTGCAAAGTTGTAGAAACGGCCGGAGAAGTTGACGGGCGAGCCGTGGGTTAAGTGACCGCCCTGATCAAGGCTCATGCCCAACACGGTATCGCCCAGTTCGAGCAGCGCGGTGTAGGCACCGAAGTTGGCGCTGGCGCCGGAGTGGGGCTGCACGTTGGCAAAGCCGGCACCATAGAGCTGGCACAGACGTTCGATGGCGATGTTTTCGGCGACGTCGACCTTTTCACAGCCGCCGTAATAGCGCTTGCCGGGGTAGCCTTCGGCATATTTGTTCGTCAAAACGCTGCCGACGGCTTCCATAACTGCAGGAGAAGTGAAGTTTTCGGAAGCTATCAGTTCGACGCTTGAGCGCTGACGCGCCAATTCCTGAGAAATCGCATCGGCGATTTCGGGATCGGCTTTGGAAATATACTGAAATGGCATAGCGTTTTCCCCTTTCGGACACGGTATGAAAATTATTTTTTTATCCTAGCACAGCCGCCCCACGCCGGGATGGTGCCTGTGTGTTTTTCGCTGGTGGTGCGCTCTGGCGCGGTGGGTGCCGCGATTTAGGGGTGCGGGGCCTGGCGGCCTAGGGGGTGCGCCACGGTGTCGAGCGCCATGATTTTTTCCACACGCCCTGTGTGACGGCCGCCTTCAAACGGCGTGGTAAGAAACGCCCGCAAAATGGCTTCGTTGGTGGACAGATCC
>JAVWGW010000225.1:0-1959 GCA_036640375.1 Raoultibacter sp.
GTCCTTTCACCCGCACCAGATTTATGCGCAACGCGAAGACACTAGATGGAGGAAGTTTACGTGAAAACCCAAGTTGAGGCCCTTAAGGATAACCAGAAGAAATTGACGGTTACCATTGAAGCGGAAGATGTGAATACGCGTATCAAGAAAACGTACAAGGATTTTGCGCATAAGTACAAGTTCCCCGGTTTTCGTCCCGGCAAAGCGCCGCGTCCCGTTATCGACAATGCTTTGGGTGCTTCGGCAGTTGTGGCTACCGTCACCGAGGATATTTTGAATCAAACCTATCCGCTCGCCCTTGATGAGCAGGATTTATTCCCCATCGATCAGCCCCAGTTTGGCGAAGATCTGATGGCGCAAGCCGATGAGCCCTTTACCTACGATGTTACCCTTACCTGCGCTCCGGAATTTACCCTGAGCAATTACGAGCCCGTTGAAGTGGTGCTTCCTTCGGAAAAGGCCAACGAAGTAGAAGTGGCCGAACAGCTTGACCAACTGCGCGAATACTATCACGAATTCAAAGACGCAAGCGCTGCCAGCAAAGTGAAGGAAGACAGCTTCGTTGAAATCACGATGAGTGTCAAAGATGAAAGCGGCGAAGAAATCGAATCGCTCGCTGCCGAAAAACGTCTCTACGAAGTGGGCAAAGGCCTGTTCCCGACCGGTTTTGATACCGAATTGATCGGCATGAAAAAGGGTCAGAACAAAGAATTCACCCTGGATATGACCGCCGAGCCTTCCATGATGGCAACCGGCTTGGGCGACAAAGCGTCCACGCTTAGCTTTAGCGTTACCGTTGAAGTGGTAAAGACGAAAATCCTGCCTGAAGTGGATGAAAAGTGGGCGACGGAAACCTGCGGCTTTGAAAGCCTCGACGAATTGAAGGGTCGCATCGTCGAAACCATCGAAAACCAGAAGAAGGAAGTTCTTCCGCAGATGAAGGAAAATCAGTGCCTCTACGGGCTGCAAGAACGCCTTGAGGGCGAAGTGCCCGAAGCGCTGTGCGAAGGCGAAGAGCGCAACTTGCTGCAAAACTTCTTCCAGCAGCTGCAACAGCAATCGATTACCTTCGACGCCTACTTGGCTCAGCAGGGCATCACTCCTGATCAGTTCAAAGAAGACGTGAAGAAGCAGGCCGCCGATGTGACCGCTCAGGATATGGCGCTTGATGCGTGGGCGCGCCATGCGGGCTACGTTATCACCGACGAAGAGCTTTCCGCTGAATTTGCAAAATCGGGCGCGGAAGATCCGGCCGCCCTTGAAGCCGAATGGCGTGCTACTGGCCAAATGCATATGCTGCGTCGTTCCATGATGCGCACCCGTGCTGCGATGGAACTTATGGACAACGCCATCGTGACCGATCCTGAAGCTGCCGATGCCAAACCGAAGAAGAAGGCTGCCGCCAAGAAGACGGCTGCCAAAGAGGAAGCGGCCGCTGACGAAGTAGAGCCCGCCGAAAAGAAGCCGGCCAAAAAGGCTTCGACTAAAAAAACTGCCGCTAAAAAAGAAGCAGCAGCTGAATAAGGCGCGTTGGCGTCATTGAAGGTATATGAGTTAGGGCGGGTCTTGTTGGCTCGCCCCAGAATCGAGGTCTTAATGTATCAAAATCCCACCACTTCCGCACTCATACCCTACGTTATCGAACAGTCACCTCGTGGAGAGCGCAGCTACGACATCTATTCGCGCCTGTTAAACGAGCGCATTGTCTTTTTGGGCGAAGCGATTGATGATCAGGTTGCCAATTCTGTGGTGGCGCAGCTTTTGCATCTGCAAAGTGCCGATCCGGAAAAAGATATTTCCCTCTACATCAATTCGCCGGGCGGGTCGGTTACGGCTGGTCTTGCCATTTTGGATACGATGGATTTCATCAAGTGCGATGTTTCGACCATCTGCATCGGCGAATGCGCTTCGATGGCGGCCGTGCTGCTTTCGGCGGGCGCCAAGGGCAAGCGTCTTGTG
>JAVWGW010000226.1:0-1947 GCA_036640375.1 Raoultibacter sp.
TGCCATTGTAGTGAGCGAATATTTGCCCACATCAAAGTTTGTCGAACGCCTCGCCACGCACAGGCGTTGAATGCGGGCGGCGGCTAGCGAGGGCTAGGAATCTCTTGCGCTGCAACTTTCCTGAGCACTTCAAGTCGTGGCAGCATGTCTTCTTCCATGTTATCGGCAACATAGCCGGCTTGCGTAAATCCTTCAAGGATGAGTGCTTCCGCAATCGATCGCAGCGCGGACACGCTTTTTTCGGCGAGTTCTTGGGCAATTTTTTCTAGGATCTTTTGAGAAATGCCCAAGTCTTGAGCAAACTGAATAAAATCAGCGGGCACAATAGCATCGATGTGGCTTGCCGAGCCAATGCGCATGCCCATCTTTCTACTAAAACGTGCGTAATAGGTGGTAGACACCACATCATAGACGGGCGCCAATGATGAAAATCCTCCCTGCGGCGCATAAATTACTGAGCGATTCTTGAGGTGATTGTCGCAATTTCCTATCAGATAGTCAAAGCACACGATGCGTGCCAGCTCAACGATATCGCGCGCGGGATAGGCCGAATGTGTGCGCAGGAAAAGTGCTACTGCAGCGGCTGTGCTGGGGTCAAGTTCAAAGTACTTCGAGGCAGGAATCAAGCCGAATGCTTGGGAAAGATCCTCTTGATGCAGCCGCGAGGGCACGCTTTGCCCGTTGAGTATTTCGCCCGTTGCTTTTCCGCGATCGAAGCGTTTGATGCACAGTGCTGGACGGCCAAGGTCAAGCAGGTGAGTTGGCGGCACATCAAGGCCGCAAGCACGCGCACAGGTGAGGCATAGGTATTCGATTAGCATTAAATCGGGAAGCTCGGCGCGGGCGAACTTGAGAATGTAATTTGACGGGGCACCACCGAGAGGGCGATACCATCCACTGCGCAGAGGTTTGGAGTCGTCGTGGAAAAGGCCACATTTATTTTGGGTGCCAGCGAGCGAAAGTCGCGAAAAGACCTGTTCCTGTGCAACCGAAAAGGGCTTCCCAGAAAAGTCTTTCAGCTTTTCAAAGGAAAGCAATTCGTAGGCGCGCGAGCTGCGGTATGCGCCGGCATCCACAACTACGTCTCCAATGCAGTCGAGCCCGCAATGCGCCAAAATTCCCAGGTAGTCATCTCGGCGTATTCCCAAATCGGCAACCAGGTTGTCAAGTGCTGTGCCTTCAGGTAGCAGCCCTTCGAAATAGGGGCGAAACCTTTTTTCGGAAAAAGCTTCTTCCTGTAACGGTAAGGAAAACGATAAGGGCTGGGCATGGGGGGTATTGAGATAGGCGGCGTCGTAGGTAAAATAAGGAGTACTCGTGTCTTCTTTTGAAATTCTTCCGATATGCTGCAGAACACCATTTATATCGCGCTGTATGTCGATGCTCATAGATCGGCTCCCCGCTTCTTCCACGTCAGGTCTACGCCGAGCATCTGTATGACATGGAGCGCTTTGCCCATTTCGGAAGTTTGTTTCCCCTGTTCAAGGTTGGATATAAACGAAAGACTGACCTTGCAAATTTGTGCCAATTCGGTTTGCGTGTAGCCTTGGGCTTTGCGCTCGGTACGTACCAGCGCCCCCAGATCCTGTACCGAATAAATTGCAGCCATTGCTACTCCTTTCTTCCGTACGCAAGAATTCTTCTACAAGCAATACTAATTACTGCGTACGCAAGAATCAAGGCTTAGTTTCATAAAATTACTGCGAACGCAAGAATAACAGGAGTTTCCCCGAGCTTTCTTCTGGGCGTTTCGGGTCGGGTTAGGCCTTGCCTCTAATCTAAAAAGTCGCCTTTGAAAAAGTTCTCATTGGTAAGTTTTGTTGCCGTCAGCCTAAAGAGGACGCAGCCATCGGGGCAGACGATATCTTTACAATATTTGCTCGCACCGCCGATGTTTTCTAAATCTCCACCGCTTCTGACCGCTTCCATAATCGGAAACATGAGCAG